>JADGEK010000003.1:45203-112152 GCA_016744395.1 Gammaproteobacteria bacterium
AAGGTTATAAAATCATGATGGTCGATTGTACTTTTCAGTAATTGGGAGATTTTCACGGACTCACGAGCAATGAAACAGCAGCCACTCAAAAGCAAAGAATCTTTAATACTCGGTATGCAACTCTATTACTCGCCTACTTCTACAATTTATATTGTTCACACATTACAAAGTCGAAAAGCCTTTCTGGATAATACCGCTATTATAAAACTTCATAATATCAATATTATAATCCGTTGCTTTTACCGTACGTTTTATTGTGTACATTTCCCCTCCCATATCTTCTTCTCTGAGGGATAAATCAATGGGCTTCTCTTTTTTAGGTTGCTTATCAGCACCTAATAGCAGGATAATTTTGGGACGGAGTTTTTCATCCTGATTAACTTCCACCACAATCGCGATTTCATCATTGGTTAATTCAACAATACTTCCAGGTGGATACACGCTCAAGCATTCAATAAACTTGAGCATTAATGCGTAGTCAAGATGCTTGCCACTCATCTTGTTCATTATATCAATGGCTTCTAAGTGGCTGCATCCTTTGCGGTAGACCCGATCACTGGTCAATGCATCATACATATCCGCGATAGCAACAACGCGAGTCGCACGAGTCAGCTTATCTTGTCCAATTCCTCTTGGATAACCTTTACCATCGACTCGCTCATGGTGAGAATAAGCTACATTAATCACTGATAAAGGCACTCGACCTTTTGATTTCTTTAAGATTTTAAGACCAAGAACCGTATGGTATTTCATGATCTTAATTTCTTTACCTTTTAATTTTCCTGGTTTATTCAGAATTTTATTGGGTATTAACATTTTACCCATATCATGTAACATGCCGCATAAGCCAAGTTCTTTTAGTTCTTTTTCAGATAAACCAATGTGCCTGCCCAAAGCAACAGAGAGCACACAGACGTTCATGCTGTGCTGTGATGTATATTCATCTCTTTTTTTCAACTGAGTCAACCACATGAGTGCATCAGGTGTTTTAATCACACTGTGCACGACCTGATCGACCGCTTCTTTCGCTTCTTCAATATCAAGATTTTGGTTCACTTCAACATCTTTCAAAAAGCTTTGAATCAGGCGTGATGTGGTACTGAAGATTTTATCTGCTTTGGAAATTTCATTAAAAAAAGTTCGAGTTTTTTTCGGTGGTGCGGGATAAACAATGTCTTTACGTTTTTCTTCTTGTAAAAAACTGGTTTCTTTTTCGATAATGCGCGTCGTATCAATATAAACAAATTCACAGGTATCTTGTACCAATGAAATGTGTTGCTCTGTCGTCAGAAAAAAACCCTGAAATAAAAAGGGGGACTCTAACCAGGGGCGGTCTAATTCAGTCACATACATACCCAACGCCAGTTTATCAACTGACACTTTTTGTTTTACAAATTGGGTTTCAAGTGTTGTTTTTTTCATTAATAGCTATTATTTTAATTTCTAATTCGCAGTAAGTTCAATGACCAACTTTCTTTCCCCTCATGTGCTTAAAATTAAGTCATTTTAAAGTAAATTATCAGATATTAAATGGTAGATAATTGACCATCTGATAACATAAAAATATTATCCATACGAGCTGCCAATTTTTCATCGTGCGTCACCAGCACTAAACTGATCTTCATTTCTTCATTCAGTTTTATCAGAAGTTCATACACTTGTTTAGCCGTCGTATTATCTAAATTACCCGTGGGTTCATCCGCCAGTAAACATTTTGGATTCGTCACCAATGCTCTTGCAATGGCTGTACGTTGTCTTTCCCCGCCCGACAACTCTCCAGGCTTGTGTTGTAAACGATGACTTAAACCAACCTGTTCTAACAAAAAAGTCGCTTTTTCTTTAGCCTGAACGGTATTATCGCCACGAATCAGTAAGGGCATGGCAACATTTTCTAAAGCAGTAAATTCTTGAAGTAAATGATGAAACTGATAAACAAAGCCTAGCGTCTTATTACGTAAAATGCCAAGTTTTTTTGCATTTAATTGACTTACATCACATCCATCAATCAATAACTTACCTGATTTAATTTTATCCAGCCCCCCCATCATATAGAGCAAGGTGCTTTTTCCGGAACCAGAGGCCCCCACAATGGCAAGGCGTTCTCCTGCTTTAACTTGCAAGTTTAAATTCTGGAAAATATCCACATGATTTGTACCATCATCAAAATACTGATCTAAGTTTTGGCAATCGATAATAATATCACTTGTCTTACTATTCATAACGAAGTGCCTCAGCAGGTTGAACTCTGGAAGCTCGCCAGGCGGGATAAATAGTCGCCACAACCGTCAAACAAAATGAAATTGTCGCTGTCGTCAGTACATCAGACCATTTCATTTCTGAGGGCAAATCACTGATTAAGTAAATTTCAGGCGCTAAAAACTTGATGCCGAGAACACTTTCCAAAGCAGGAACAATCGTCTCAATATTTTGAGCCGTCAGTATCCCTGTCACAACACCCAGTAAAGTACCTACCAGGCCAATGACCATACCTTGTGAGATAAAAATACGCATAATCATGCCTGGACTGGCCCCTAAAGTTCGCAAAATAGCAATGTCCGCCTGCTTATCATTAACCACAATGACCAAGGTAGAGACAATGTTAAAAGCAGCAACCGCAATAATCAGAGAAAGAATAATCAGCATCATTGTCTTTTCTATATTAATTGCTCGAAACAAATTTGCATGATGTTGAGTCCAGTCAATGACACGATGATAGCCTGGAATTTTACTTTCAATTTCCCGACTGATACGCGGTGCATCATATAAATCATCGAGCTTTAAACGAATACCTGTCACTTGCTCTTTCATTTTAAAAAGAGTCTGGGCATCACGAAGATTGATCAAAGCCATATTAGCATCATACTGATTATGACCCATCTCAAATAGACCTACCACAGTGAAACGTTTTAATCTCGGCATAATACCTGCTGGCGTCACATTAGCCGAAGGAGTCACCATCGTTACCTTAGAACCGACCACAGCACCAATAGAGCGAGCCAGATAACGTCCAAGAATAATGCCATATTTCTTGTTGTTCAAAGCTTCATAACTGCCTCTGTACATGTGTTTTGAAACCTCAGAAACACGTTTTTCTTCTTCTGGTTCAATGCCCCGGACCAATGCACCATGAACATTGGAAGCATTGGTTAACATCGCTTCTTTCAATATATAAGGTGCCGCACCTTCCACATGAGGCTGCTTCTCAACTAAACTATCAAGCGATGGCCAGTCCTGCATTGCCCCATTAATACTGCTAATGGTTGCATGAGATGCCATGCCGAGAATACGTTCACGTATTTCAGACTGAAAACCATTCATCACAGATAAAACAGTAATCAAAGCCCAGACACCAATAGCAATACCAGTAAATGAACTGAGTGTGATAAAGGAAATGAATTGATTTCGTCGTTTGGCTCGTGTGTAACGAAAACCAAGAAAAAGAGAAAGTGGTTTAAACATAAGTGTTTATGTTAATCCTTATAAAATAATAAATAGGCTAAAATAATGAGAATTAATCAATTACATCATCTGCAATTGTTTGGTTAAGCGAATGCCATCTGATCTTTCACTACTGGAATTCAATTAAGGATTTGTTCAATGTAGGTCTACTCACTTTAAAATGCTGAGCAACTTCAGTTTTCGTTATTTCAGGATCAAGCAACATTGATTTAGCTTTTTTAATGTCTGAGTTGGACATTTTGGGTCTGCGACCACCTTTTCGGCCTCTTGCTCTGGCGGCTGCTAATCCAACTTTGGTTTGCTCTGATCTCAAACGTCTTTCAAACTGTGCTATTGAACCAATCAACTCAAAAACCAGTTCACCCATTGCTGAGGTGGTGTCAATTTTTTCTGTTAAAGAAATAAACTGAATAACTTTACCATTAAACACATCCAGGAGCCCAATTAAATCTTTAAGGCTTCGCCCGAAACAATCCAGCCGCCATACTATCACGATATCACCTTCTCTCAAAGCATCAAGCATACGCACTCGCTCTGGGCATTCAATTTTTTGTCCAGTGTCATATTCACTGAAAATACGTTCACAACCAGAAGCATTTAACGCATTCAGTTGAAGTGAGGTATCCTGCTCATCTGTACTGACTCATACATAACCAATTCTCACCAAACAAACCCTCCTTTTCTTTACATGAATTACTCTACGGATTTGTATACATAGAATCAAGGTTAATAGTGGAGTTTTTTAATAATATAATTAATGCAAACAAAGCGAAGATGTTTTTATAATGTGAAAAGCTTGAATGACTGGTCAGAAAAACTCATCCGTAGTCTTTAACTGCATGTTTGTAGGTTATTTATAATGTATAATAAATTTTTCAATAGTAAAAAATGGAGTATATAATAATGAAAATAGTAATCCTTATTTTTCTTGCTTATTGGTCTACACTCACCCTTGCATCTGAAAATATCTTAGTTAAATTATCTCCTACAGAGGAGAAAACACTGACTAACATTGGAAATAAAGCGGCAACCTCAGTTTCACAATTGTTGATGAAAACAATGGTAGCTGATATTAAATCTGTAGGTGTTGCTGAGGCTGCACGGGGCTGGAGTAAATCTGTGAATCTCATAAACAACACAGCAGATTCATTTAATCTGGGTATGAAAATTCGACGACCTACCTACCAATATAGAAATCCAGTTAACAAGCCAGATGATTTAGACAAAGTTGCCTTAGATTTTTTTCTGAGTAAAGAATCTGAGGACTCAAAATACTTTGCTCGCAAGGTAGCAGGTAAAAATGGTTACCGTTATCTTTATTATAAACCAATGTATGTAACACAAAAATGTTTACTCTGTCATAGTGAAAACATGGCAGATGACGTTAAGGCAGTATTGGATGAAAAATATCCCAATGATCTCTCTAGAGACTTAAAACTTGCTGCATTGCGGGCACTTATACGAGTTGAGCTTCCTGAATCGGCTATAAAATAAAGAGCATTAATTACTCTGATCAGGTTAGAAGTTAGCCATAAATACAGGCGTTGGTATGGTCACTGTAAAATACAGTTCTGAAAAGTCCCATACTGTTTTTTATGGATGCCAATAATAAAGTTTGCAAAATTATCCAAACTTATAGTTTATTAAGTGTAATATTCTATTTCATATTACACTTAAATTATTTAGTAAATGTTGAGTCATCAATCAAAATAGAGTAGGTATAACCGTAACCAAAATCAAGATCAGTATCGACTATACCTTCAGCAACGACTTCAGTATCAACAGGTACACTTTCAGTTTTTGAACGAAATATAATCTTATCCGTTCCATTTTCACCCGTGCCGTCTGTAATATGGATCCAATTGAGTTTCATGATGTTATGGGAAACTTTAACAACTTTACCTTTGACTCTTACCATTTTTCCTTTCAATGTATCCTTGTTAGCAAAAATTTCAGCAATAGTCATCGTTTCTACACTATTAGTATTAGTCGTAGATATAGGTTCAGCCTGACAAATTGATGTCATAGCGATTAAGGTTGATACAACAAGTGCAAGGGCAAAATTATTTCTGGATAACATCGTTTTTTCCTAATGAAGTGGAGTAACTCTTTAATAAAACTTCTTTTTATAATTCCACTATTGTATCTCAACTTGATGATATATACTCAAATAAATATTAATGATACAGATAAAATAGCGACATTTATGTTAACGCATCTTAATAAGTTTGCACTTTCCTTAATAATTTCTTCCGCCGCATTTGGAGCTGCGCTATTATTAAGTCAATATCACTACAACACTTGACATTCATAAGAACTTGCTTATATACTATAAACCAAACAATAATATAATATAATTCAGGGACAACTTATTAACAATTGAGGGGGCTACAACTAATAGGAAAGTTCTTATGTTTTATTTAGCTTTAATGGGTATGTCTATTGTAGGTATGGCAATGATGGCAGAACTCTTTTTATTTTTTATGCCATCAAAAAAAACTGTAACTGAAATTCCAGTAAAGACTCCCTAATCCTGAAAGAATAAGCTACCTTTAAGATGTTCAAGGGATAGTAAATTCAATATCCCATTTCAGTCAATAAACCGAGTTCTGTGATACTTCTAACTAACAAAAATTTAACAATCATAATTTTAGAGATTTTATATTACTAAAATTATGATTGTGATATTTTTTTAGCTAAGAGCTTTTGATGTTTTAATTTTGGTGATTGGCCGACGTGAAATGTCAAATAGGCATGGGTTGATTTTGCACATTCGTCATTCCAATTATTATTGAGCCCTTCATAAGCGCCAGTTTTTTACTTTAATTATTACAAAACCCCTAAGTAATCACACAAACAATAGTTTTTCAGTTAAAAACACTCCATCTGGAGTGTTACCACCAGAAAAACGAACACCATAAGCCAGGACTTCTACGCCATTTTTTTGTACCTGGGCGAGAGTTTTTGCATATAAAGGATCAATCTCATCTGCAGCTCGTACCTGTTTAATATCATCACGCTGTACACAGAAAAAAATAATACCCCGATGCCCCTGTTTGACCATTAATTCAAGTTCTCGTAGGTGTTTTGTACCCCGTGACGTGACCGCATCAGGGAAAGCAGCAATACCTGATTGAAAACTTGCCGTTACATTCTTTACTTCAACGAAGCATTTCTGAGAATTTTTTTGAGTCACTAATAGATCAATACGGCTTTTTTCTGCACCATAGCTTACCTCTGTTTCAATTTTTTGAAAATCAACTAATTCACTAATATAACCTTTTTCAATGGCTTCTTGGACCAGTTTATTCGCAAGCATAGTATTAATACCAATTAAGCTTCCATTTTCAGAAGTGGCGTCCTGTACTGTAGAGAGCTCCCAGCTGTAGAGGTACTTTCGTTTGAGATTATGGCTATTGCTGATCCAGATAGTATTACCTGGAATAGCACAGCCAGTCATAGAGCCAGTATTTGCAGTATGGATCGTAATGAATTTTGTTTTTTTCCCCTCAACTTCAATTTCAGCTTCTAATTCAATATCAGCCAAAAAACGTTTGTATCGTTTAATGAGTCGAGCTTTAATTAATGGCTCAGGATATTTCATAACAATTGATTATATCTCTTCATTGAAATTTATTTTTGGCTTTTATTTAAAATATGCAGCCAAACGCTGCACCGCCTGCTCAAGGTATTGTATATCTCGGGTATAAGCAAAACGAATATACCGTTCAGGCGAATTACGACCAAAGTCAATGCCAGGTGTCACAGCCACACCTGTTGCATTTAAAAGTTCATAAGCCAACTTCATACTGTCATCAGTATGAGCACTGCAATCACAATAAAGATAAAAAGCACCCTGTGGTTTCACAGGGATCTTGAAGTCCAGCTCAATTAGTTTTGGATAGAGATAATCTCTGCGTTCCTTGAAAATAAGTCTCCTATACTCCAATATTTCAATGGTCTCAGGTAAAAAAGCAGACATTGCTGCTTCCTGTGCAGTTGTCGGTGCAGCCAAAAAAAGATTTTGTGCAAGGTGCTCACAGGCCTGAATTAAATGCTCAGGCACAATACACCAACCCAGACGCCAGCCTGTCATTTGAAAATATTTGGAAAAACTATTGATGATGATAACATGTTCATTTTGCCCGCTCTGACAGGAAGATAAAGCACATGTGGGGGCCATGTCATAAACCAGCCCCTGATAAATTTCATCCACAATTAAATAGGCTTGCTTATCTTTGACCAATTGAACGATTTTTTTCATTTCATCTTCAGCAACGATGGTACCTGTTGGATTAGCCGGGGATGCAATGAGTACTACTTTTGTATTTTTTTGCCAGTTTGCTTCAATTAAATCTGCGCTCAGTTGATAGGATGACGATTCATCAACAGCAATTGCCTGAACGTCACCATCGACAAAGCGCACAAAATTTTGATTACAGGGATAACCGGGATCAGCCAACATCACAGCATCTCCTGATCCAATTAAAGCACCTATAATGAGTAATAACGCACCTGAAGCGCCAGGAGTGACGACAACACTCGATGCAGAGACGTCCAGAGAAAAGTGATTTTGATAAAAAGTCGCAATTTCCTGCCGTAATGACATCATTCCCAAACTGGGTGTGTAATGAATGTCTCCACGCCTTAAAGCCTCAACACCTGCCTCAACTATAGGCTGAGGCGTATTAAAATCAGGTTCACCCACCTCCAGATGAATAATATCCTTACCCTTTTGCTCCAGCGCTTTCGCTTTACCCAATAAATCCATCACATGGAATGGTTCAATACTTGCCATTCGTTTTGCAAGAGGCATTTGCTTTATCAACGTTGGATGAGTTGATTGACTCATGCCTGAAATATTTTTTGGGCACTTTGTATACTGAAATAAGAGTCATCACAATTTCCGCTGAGTACTTTCATAGATTGCTCAGGTTCACCAAAATCACTCAAAACTAATTCAGCCCCCGTAAAGTCATGATCACTGGTGTAATCATTAATAGTCACGACTGTTTTTAAATTGGCTCCAGTAGAAGATAACAAGCCATTATGAGAATCTTCAAAGGCCAGACATTGCTCTGCTTTAAGATTCATTTTTTCTATGGCATATAGAAAAATATCAGCTGCGGGCTTCTTTGCAGGAACAATATCACCTGCAGCAATGACTTCAAACCAGTCAATGGATTCTGCGCCCAGGGTGTGAGTCAATAGCGATGTAACATTCGCAGGTGTCGTTGTAGTTGCAATGGCCATACGCAAGCCTGCATCACGTGCTTCTTGAAAAAGGCGCACCACACCTGTACGCAATGGCACAGCACCATCAGCCATCAATTGCATATAAAATTTTGTTTTTGATGCATGCAAACCTGCAACAAAAGTATCTGGGTCATCCGGCATAGAAAAAGCCTGTCCTCTTTCCTGCTCATAGAAATCGTTTAAGTAATAACGAATACGCTCTTTGCCACCAGTCACTGCCAGTAACTGCCCATAAAGCTCGGCGCTCCAGTTCCAGTCCAGGCCAGCCTCTTCAAAGGCCATATTGAAAGCAACTAAATGCCCATCGCGTTCCGTATCAGCTAATGTACCATCGACATCAAATATTAGTGCTTCTAATTGGCTCATAAATTCTCTCTAATCATCTGTTAAAAAAGTTTCAAAAGCTAAAAAGACCCATGCGATACTTCTAAGTCACTTATAATTTCCCATTCATCTAATTTGGCAGTTTATGAGGCCAAAACGATGGTGGCTAAATTTGAGCTTAGCTAAAGGCTTTAACTTTTGTTTAATTTAACATTATATGGCTATTCTCTTAACATATCTCAAGTTATTTTAAATTTTATATTGATAAAATAAATGACACTTAAAGTTCAAATTTATTGTAAAAAAACAGAATTTAGACCTAAAATAGAACAATTAATCAAAAAAACACACGTTAAAGTTGCCTTAAGGCACGTATTTTGGTATATATTCACATCTTTTTTAACTTTCTACTTTTTAATGAGTAGGCTGGAGCCCAATCGATGCCAACAAAAAAAAGCACATCATCAGAAAGTGCTATTGAAACCTTTGAACCTTATCAGGAAAAAAAAGGTGAAGAATACATGAACGAAAACCAGCAAGCACACTTTACTGCCATATTGCTTGCCTGGAAGAAAGAATTAATGGAAGAAGTTGATAAAACAGTTTCGCATATGAAGGATGATGCGACTAATTTTCCTGATCCCAGTGATCGTGCTTCTCAAGAAGAAGAGTTTGCCTTAGAGTTGAGAACCCGTGACCGTGAACGTAAGCTTATCAAGAAAATTGATGAGTCTATGGAAGCAATGGATGCTCAGGAATATGGTTTCTGTGAAACCTGTGGTGTTGATATCGGTATTCGTCGTCTTGAAGCACGTCCAACAGCTACTCAATGTATTGACTGTAAAGAACTTGACGAAAGAAAAGAAAAAATCGGTTAATTAACAAACTGAATTCCCTTTATACTATTTCTGTTGCCCTTTTAAATCTTTTTGTTTAAAAAAGCTCCATAGGTTTAAAGTGGCCTCAGCCATAGAATCTCATTTATAGCTATAGCGGTTGACTAATCGCCAGCTAAAAATATAAATGCTCTGAATCAGGCAAGCACTCTTCTTCTGCCCCTTCTTTCATCATCCACATTTTGTTGGCTTTTTCTTCTATCTTCTTGAATTTTCAGTTTATTTTCAGATGCAAAAGCCAATAAGAACTCATAAGATTCGGGGGATTTTGTTTCTAAGTCTTTATCAACAATTAAGCAATTAATACCATTAATAAGGCAAGGGTGTGCACTTTTACAATAGTGAAGCCGCTGATCTTCTCCAAAACTAGCCAGTGTGGTAGCCAAACGTTCGCACCAGTCACTGGGTCTGAACTTATTGCCATCTTCTTTGATACCCTCTATGATTATCCGTTCAGAACTTGCTGACATAGAATATCCCTCTATTTAACTCATTTATAAGCTGATTTTTTTATAACTATTGTAGTAACTATAGACACACACATTGAAAAACACCAATTTTGACCAAAAGTATTACCGAGGGCGTTTTGCCCCCTCTCCAACGGGAGAACTGCACTTTGGTTCACTGCTGGCAGCAATGGCCAGCTATGCTGACGCTCGAAGCCATAATGGCCATTGGCTATTGCGTATAGACGATATCGATCAAGCCCGTGTCGTGGTAAATTCAGACAAGCATATCTTATCGACACTGGAACACTGTGGGTTTCAGTGGGATGAAAATGTCACCTATCAAAGTCAGTGTTTAAATAACTACCAGGACACCCTCTTAAAATTAAACCGAACAGAACAGACCTTTGCTTGCACTTGCTCTCGCAAACAAATAAAAGAACAATCTGAACAACTGGGCATTAAAAATGGTGTCTATCCAGGGACATGTCGCAATCACCATAAAAGCCTTACGACCAGCCAGGAACATGCGATCCGTTTAAAAACATCAGGCGATAAGCTATCATTTTTTGATCACGTTCAGGGCCAATACACACAGAACTTACAAAAAGAAGTGGGAGATTTTATTATTTATCGACGAGATAAGGTTTTCTCTTATCAACTCAGTGTTGTGGTTGATGATTTTCACAGTGATATTACACATATTGTTCGTGGCTTCGACTTATTAGACTCCACGCCAAAGCAAATTTTCTTACAACGATTATTAAACTACCCCCAACCAGACTATGCGCATATCCCTTTGGCAGTCAACCAGAATGACTTAAAACTCAGCAAACTCAGCCATGCTCAAAAAGTTGACTGCAACATTAGTACATTGGTTCTGGCCGCCAATTTTTTAGGCCAAAAATGCCCTGATGCTAAAGAATTTGATAACAAAGATGACTTTTGGCAATATCTTGTGACTTATTGGGATATAAACAGGGTGCCAAAGATGGAAAAGCAAATGATTTTGGTTTAATCTAGCCAACTAATTTAATCATCATAAAATGTTCTTTCAAGCACAATTGCTCTCAACACTTTTTAGAGCACTTCTTTTAGAGAGAATAGTTTAGAGAAATAGTTTAGAGAAATAGTTTAGAACAATTTGGAGAAACGGGTGACCGAAACCGCAACACAACTCACACATCCTTTCATGGAAAAATTTCATGGCCGGTTAATCGGTATTTTACGCTGGGAGCATTTAGATGAGTTATGGGAATCAATCCATGCTGGCATGGCAAACAACTGGTTTATTTATCATATCGGCGAACCTCCTCCTGTTGTTGCCTGTCAACCAGACAAACTTCAACATTTCATCGAAGAAATAGACAAACTATTAAAGCATGACCACGAACACGATTATTGTGGCATCGTTTATGTGGATGACAGCTCAGCCCCGACATTTATAAAAATATACGATCCGAACAACCTGGGCCATACTTGTGGTTCAAATGGTGCCCCACCACCTCTTCCAGGATGGATTTTAAGTAAAATTCAACCCATTGATCTGGAAGTCGCCATTGCACCACCTGGCAATAGAAGGCGTTGGTGGCAGAAGATTTTTAGTTAGCATTTTTAGTTGCTAGACACTTAGTTTGTACATTTTAATTAACTCACCTTTTTGAAGGAAAGCGCATTATGTCAGATGATAAGGTATATCCAATCCCACAAGCAGTGGCAGACAAGGCTTATATTACTGAAGAGAAGTATAACACCATGTACCAGCAGTCCATTGATGACCCTGATACTTTTTGGGGCAGCATGGCAAAAGACTTTCTCAGTTTTTCTAAAGACTGGGATAAAGTCAGTGATTGTAACTATGGGGATGAGTCTAATGAAAATGTAAGCATTAAATGGTTCACTGGTGCAAAATTAAATGTCACATACAATTGCATCGATCGTCATTTAGAAAAAAGAGCCCTTCAAACAGCTATTATTTGGGAAAGTGATGACCCAACAGTGTCTAAAAATATTTCTTATCAAGAACTGTCTAATGAAGTCAATCGCTTTGCAAATGTTCTAAAAGCACGGGGCGTAAAAAAAGGGGATCGAGTGTGTATTTACATGCCAATGATCCCTGAAGCCGCTTATTCCATGTTAGCCTGTGCTCGTATTGGTGCGATTCACTCAGTTGTCTTTGGAGGGTTTTCCCCAGAGGCTGTCAAAGATCGAATTCTAGACTCCGATTGCCAAATTGTTATCACTGCCAATGAAGGCCGCCGTGGTGGAAAATCTGTCCCCCTTAAGAAAAATGTCGATCAGGCTGTCACACAATGCCCGAATGTGCATACGGTATTAGTCATTAAACACACTCAAGGTGATGTGGCATGGAGTGATATACATGACGTCTGGTACCACGAAATTGCAGCCACTGTCGATGCAAACTGTGAACCTGAAGAAATGGACGCAGAAGATCCTTTATTCATTCTTTATACCTCAGGGTCTACAGGCAAACCTAAAGGTGTTTTACACACTACAGCGGGTTATTTACTGTATGCTGCTGCGACCCACAAATATACATTTGACTATAAAGAGGGTGATATTTATTGGTGTACTGCTGATGTGGGCTGGATTACAGGCCATAGCTACATTTTATATGGACCATTGGCGAATGGTGCCACCACGCTGATGTTTGAAGGCATTCCAAGTTATCCTGATGCGTCACGCTTCTGGCAGGTCGTTGACAAACATAAAGTGAATACTTTTTACACCGCACCAACCGCTATTAGAGCATTAATGGCGGAAGGTGATGAGCCCGTGAATAACACCGATCGAAGCAGCCTGAAATTATTAGGCTCTGTCGGTGAGCCTATTAATCCTGAAGCCTGGGAATGGTATTACAACGTTGTTGGTAAGGCAAATTGTCCTATCGTTGATACCTGGTGGCAGACTGAAACAGGCGGCTTTATGATCACCCCATTGCCAGGCGCTACACCATTAAAACCTGGTTCAGCATCACGTCCCTTCTTTGGCATTAAGCCCAACCTAATGGATCCTGATGGCAATATTATGACAGGTGAATCCTCTGGTGCCCTGGTTATTAGTGCCAGCTGGCCTGGCCAGATGCGTACCATTTATGGTGATCACAAACGCTTTATCGAAACATACTTTAGAACTTATCCAGGTCACTATTTCACCAGTGACGGCTGTCGTCGTGATGCCGATGGCTACTACTGGATAACAGGTCGGGTTGACGATGTTCTGAATGTCTCAGGTCATCGTCTCGGTACCGCAGAAATTGAAAGTGCTTTAGTGTTGCATAACGACGTTGCTGAAGCGGCAATTGTTGGTTACCCTCATGACATAAAAGGCCAGGGCATTTATGCATATATCACCCTTGTGAAGGGTGTTGAAAGCACTGATGAGCTGAAAGTTGAACTCGTTAAACAAGTACGAAAAGAAATTGGTCCCATTGCCAGCCTTGACTTTATTCAGTGGGCTCCAGGCTTACCTAAAACTCGTTCTGGAAAAATTATGCGTCGTATTCTGCGTAAAATAGCCAGCAATGAGCTTGAGAATATGGGAGATACCAGTACCCTTGCCGATCCAGGTGTTGTTGATCAACTGGTGGAGAACCGCGAGAATAAGTAGAACTTATTATGGCTTACGACCTCATCTGTTACGTAAGCCATAAGCCTCCTTTTTCGGCCTGAAAATTGCATACTTCTATTTATTGAAAAGAAGTTATTCAATTTTAAGAGCATAGTCCTAATGGAAGATATTAACACCCTCTCCTCAGCTAAACTGAACATTATGGTCGCAGAAGCGATTGGCATTGATGTATTCTATCCTGATAATCACAATACACTCAGCTATTTTCCCCGCACAGGAATGCCTCCAAGAGAATGGGCACCCAGTCGGTTTTGGTCTCAGGGTGGACCTCTGATTGATCAGTATAAAATTGATTTAAACTGGGGCTGGGAAGAAATGAGTGAGTGGACTGCATCAGTTGAACCCAATATCAATGTTCAGGGAGCCACTGTCTTAGAGGCGGCCATGCGAGCACTGGTTTGTTTAAAGCTACCCGAGTATATCCATCAAAGCTAAAAAATCATGATGAATATTCCGTCCCTCTTCATTGCTTGAAGAAGTCAAAAATTGATCTAAAGTCAGAGTAATTCCTGATGACGAAAACAGTCAACCGTATGATCATTCACCATGCCTATCGCTTGCATATAGGCATAACAAATCGTACTACCCACAAACTTAAACCCCTTTTTTTTCAATGCCTTGCTCAGTTGATCGGACTCTTTTGTATTCGTTGGAATAGCGGATAACGTTTTCCAGTGATTCACTTTCGGCTGGCCATTTGAAAACTGCCAGATATAGCTAGAAAAAGAGTTATTTTGAGCTTGAATTTCTAAAAACAAACGAGCATTGGTAATTGTGGAGTTTACCTTTAGGCGATTACGAATGATTCCAGGATCATCGAGCAGTTGTGCCACTTTATTTTCATCATATTCAGCAATTTTAGCGGCATCAAAACGATCAAATACTTTCTGGTAATGTGCCCTTTTTTTCAAAACTGTAATCCAACTCAATCCAGCCTGAGCACCTTCAAGAATCAACATTTCAAACAAATGCTGATCATTGTAATTAGGTACGCCCCATTCAGTATCATGATAGAGCTGATATAAGTCATCGTCACCACACCATTCACAACGATGTTTCATTTTTATTCCATTCTTTTATATCATTAATTCTATTCAAAAAATTTATTGATCTTAGCTGAGTGACGATGTTAACTACACATACACTATTGTGATTAACGCCCTTATATACTACCTTTAAAAAGAAAGATGTTTCCTTAAACACAAAATCAATACGTTACTAATAAAAACAATATTTACAAATCATGCAAATTAATCAATGGTTCAATCATATTAGTGTAAGAAATAAGCTTTTATTGTTTCTTACTATCCCCATCATCACATTATTGTGCTTCATCTATAATTCTTTTCAAAAAGAACAAAAAACACTCCATATTCAACAACATCTAAGTAAGCACGCAGCCATTGCTTTTTCACTCTCACAGGTCATTACTGAATTACAAAAAGAGCGAGGGCTCACAGCAGGTTTCACTAAAAAGAGCCCACAAAACAACCAGAAGCTGTCGCAATTAATGGAGCAATGGAAACAAACGAACCGTTCCATTGAAACTTATAGACAAAAATTATTAAACCACCATCACTATAGTGACATTGACACAAAACATACTCAACATCTTAATACATTTGCTGCTTTTTTGCTCCATCGAGAAAAAATACATCAATCAATCCTTAAAAAGGATAATAACAACGTTTATTTTGATGACTACACTCGAGCCATCTATCAGGGAATTATCATTATCCGTCATATTGATAGAACCACTACGGATATTCATCTGTTTCGAATGAATTCAGCTTATATTTCATTAATTCAACTTCAAGAACAAAGCGCTCAGGAGAGAG
Organism: Gammaproteobacteria bacterium; assembly: GCA_016744395.1. Taxonomy (GTDB): domain Bacteria; phylum Pseudomonadota; class Gammaproteobacteria; order GRL18; family GRL18; genus GRL18. Next base: position 61,074 of record JADGEK010000003.1, read on the forward strand.
GGCTCATTAATGGTATTTACAAAACACAAAAAATAACCACCGATAACTTTCGTACTTTAAGCACTCTTATTTCCAATCAGGAAATTTTTCTAAAATATTTTTATAATGAAGCTTCAGATAAATACGCTCAAATACTGACTGAAAAACTGCAACACCCAAGGGTGGTTAAAACTCAAGAAATCACTCAAGATATCCTAAATAAAATTTCTCGCCAGGAGCTACTCAATGAACTTCAGCAAATTATCGGCTATGGAGGACTCATTCACTTATTCAAAAACTATGTCATCAGAGGTGATGAAAAATACGCAGAAAAATTTGAACAGGATTTCAGTAAAATGGAAACTATTCTCCAGACCTACTCTTTTCAGGAGAATACAACAGAACATGAGAAGAATCTCTTCAGAAGAATTGTTACTACATTTGATACGTATAAGAATCTACTCACCATTGTCTCTCAACGAAAAAAAACGGGTTACAGCATTACTGATATCGATAAACAAGTCAAAGTCAATGATGACATTGCACTATCAGCTATCAAACAACTTCGCTCCAGGTTGACTTATTATGATGCATCCAACTGGTGGGAAATAGCCTCCTATAAAGTTAACCAGTTTTATCAAGTCAAAATTCTTTTAGAAAAAGACATTAATAGACAAATGCTGACGGTGATGAATAACGCTTCCAGAAGCATTTACTATTATATGCTTTTAGTCATTTTAACAATATTTACAACACTCTTTTTTGCATATTTTCTTTTTAAACGCTTAGTAAAAGATATTACTGATATTGCTCACACAATGGAAGATATGCAACAGGGTCATAATAGTCAACTATTAGCTGTTGATGGTAATGATGAAATCAGTAAAATGTCCCATGCTTTCAATCAGATGATTTTGGAGCGGGTTAAGTTTGAAAACCAGTTACAATCTGCACTTGAAAATGCCGAAGCGGCTATGTTAGCAAAAAGTCAATTCTTATCCACAATGAGTCATGAAATTCGCACTCCATTAAATGGTGTTTTAGGAATGTCGGAGCTTCTTGCCCAATCTCAATTAACCGATGAACAGCATGACTACATAGAAACCATTATGAATTCCGGGAAATTATTATTGACCATTATTAATGACATTCTCGATTTTTCAAAGCTGGAGGCAAATAGTGTTGAGCTTGAACATATTCGTTTTAATTTAGAAAAAATGAGCTTTGACACTTTACAATTATTGTCCATGACTGCTGCTAAAAAGAATATAGAACTCATCTTCAATTACCCTTTAGATATCCCAAAATATTTTATTGCTGATCCATCAAGGATTCGTCAAATATTATTGAATCTAATCAATAATGCCATTAAGTTTACCGTCTCAGGTCATGTATTGCTGGAGATAAATGGCCTTAAATTAGACCCGGATCTCTATCGGTTGACTTTTTCAATAAAAGATACTGGAATTGGCATTTCAGAAAAATACAGAAGCCACTTATTTGAATCATTTACACAGGCAGAGCAATCCACTACCCGTCAATTTGGTGGCACAGGACTCGGACTGACAATCAGTCAAAAGCTGGTTAATTTAATGGGGGGCAATATTGAAGTGACGTCTGAAGTCAATAAGGGAAGCCACTTTTACTTTTCTTTAACTTTAGCTGTATCAGATAGTCTGTCAGAAAACTTAGAAACTGACTTGACTGGCATTCGTGTACTTGTGGTAGATGATAATTCTATTAATCTGACGATTATTGATAAAATGCTTCGACATTATAATATTGAAGCAGTTTTACTAAGCACCCCTGAACAAGTCATCCCTATCTTACAAGAATCAAAAAAATCTGGCCATCCTTTTGATGCAGTCATTCTGGATCATGACATGCCTGAAATTGATGGCTTTAAACTTGCCATGATGATAAAAAAAGCACCTGATATCAATACAGTAAAAATGCTTTTGCTAACCTCTGGTGGAATGAAAGGAAATGCCGAAAAAGCAAAAAGCGCAGATTACCTGGCTTACCACACCAAGCCATTACGCTCAGATATTCTGATGCAGTCACTCAATAGTGTCTTGGCTCGCCAGAAAAAACAAACAAAAATAAAACGACTCACTCATTTAGATACTGAGGCAGTGACTGGCAATAAGGAACTCAAAGAAAATCAAATATTTACAGGAAAAATCCTCTTAACTGAAGATAATCTGGTTAATCAAAAAGTCGCTTTGGCCGTCTTTAAGAAACTAAAATTAAATGTGGATATCGCAAACAATGGCTTGGAAGCAGTTGAAAAATACCAACAAAATTATTATGACTTAATTTTTATGGACTGTCTTATGCCTAAAATGGATGGCTTTGATGCCACAAAAGCAATACGGATAATCGAGCAATCAAGCCAACGACATATCCCAATCATTGCGTTAACAGCCAATGCTCTAGTGGAAGACGAAGAAAAGTGCCGTGCTGCAGGCATGGATGACTTTGTCTCTAAGCCCTTTAAAAGGAATGATATCATCAAAGTATTAGAACAATGGTTGTCCCCTTGATACTTAGCATTAACATTTGAATGACAGTTAAAATATTTACCGTTCCCCAAATCAGTCCATTTCCTTATTTGAAAATTACCTCAATCTCATTACAAAATAACTCTAAAGTTCTTAGAAATACAGACGCTAAAGGTTTAACTGGAAATTTTATACTTTATCTTTTTATCCATGGGCAAGAGGAATTTTTTAATGGACATTTCTGGAGTACAAACAGCAGCCATCGCTTCAAATGTTGGTCAAAACGACGCTGCAGGTATTGCAGTGCTTAAAAAGGCTATGGATGTCCAAAAAGAATCTGCCCTGCAACTCATTGAATCGATACCAGCACCATCAGGTAATACTGGCCATAATATCAATGTAAAAGTGTAAAACAGTAGTACTAACGTTAAAGTTTGAATGTTGAATTAAGGGCAAAAGCAAATAACTCAACATTTTTCATCCAGTATTAGCCAAGTTTATTATCTGCCACATGGTATTTTGGATCTTCAATCACATTCACTTCGCACAATTCACCCGCTTTACTTAACAAGCTCTTACACTCTGGACTCATATGTCTCAAGTGCAAACGTTTATGTGCACTTTCATAACGTTCGGCTAATGTATCAATAGCTTCAATGGCAGAATGATCAGAAACACGAGAGTATTTAAATTCCACTACCACATCATCTGGATCATTTTTAGGATCAAACAAATCCTGGAAGTTCTGAACTGAGCCAAAAAACAATGGGCCATGTAATTCGTATACTTTAGAATCTTCATTATCACGAGTGATAACCACCGTAATGTGTTTTGCATGATTCCATGCGAACACAAGCGCAGCAATGATAACACCGATGAAAACAGCGATAGCCAGATTGTCAGTAATGACGGTAATGGCTGACACTGAGATGAGAATAAAGGCATCTGATTTTGGTATTCTTCCTAAAATACGAAAACTAGACCATTCGAATGTACCTATGACCACCATAAACATAACACCGACTAATGCTGCTAGAGGAATTTTTGAAATCAGCTCTGAAGCAAACATGATGAAGCTGAGTAAAAAAAGTGCTGCGGCAATGCCCGAGACACGACCTCGACCACCTGAATTGACATTGATCATAGACTGACCAATCATCGCACAACCACCCATGCTACCAAAAAAGCCACTGGTGATGTTAGCAACCCCCTGCCCCACACACTCTTTATTACCGCGACCGCGAGTTTCAGTCATCTCATCAATCACTGTCAGTGTTAATAACGACTCAGTTAAACCGATGGCTGCAAAAGCCAGAGAATAAGGAAGGATAATAATCAACGTATCAATGATTTCTGACGTTGTAGAGAACGGGATCATTGGTATGTGAAACTCAGGGAAACCACCTGCGATTGAAGCAATATCACCTACGGTGCGAGCAGGTAACCCAAGTGCGATGGCCAATATAGAAACCACTAAAATACCAGCAAGTGGTGCTGGTATTGCTTTAGTGTACTTAGGTAAGAAATGAATAATCATCATCGTCAGTGCAATTAAACCGAGCATTGTCCATAACAAACTGCCCTCCATCCAGACCAATGCTTCACCGCCCTGAGGATCTGGGATCTTGAACTGACCTATTTGAGCCAGAAAAATAACAATGGCCAATCCATTCACAAAACCCAGCATAACGGGATGTGGTACCAGTCGAATAAACTTACCCAAATGCAAGGCACCAAATAAAATTTGAATAATACCCATCAAAACCACAGCCGCAAAAAGATACTCAACACCATGAATGACGACCAGCCCCGTCATAATTACAGCCAGCGCCCCTGTCGCCCCAGAAATCATACCTGGACGACCGCCAAACGTTGCTGTAATCAAGCCGACAATGAATGCCGCATATAAGCCGACCAGAGGATCAACCTGTGCCACAAAAGCAAAGGCAATGGCTTCAGGAACCAGTGCCAGGGCAACGGTCAGGCCTGAAAGAATTTCAGTTTTAATATTACAAGGCTGCTCTTTAGGGCAAAGGTCAATCATAGAAGATCCAGAGAAAAATGAGTAAAGATAAGTGTTCTTATTGAAAATAAACACAAAAAAAAGGAGCTGTATTATACATAAATTATTGTTTTTATTCTAGTAAAGAACTCAAAACAAAAAGAAAATATAACCACATTTTTTCTATAATTTGAGATGTTCGAAATAAAGTTACAAGTTTTTAACTCATTTATACCCAATTTAAGGGCAGTTCGAATATTTAATTTTACTTACATCTAATAATATCAAAGACAATGTTTTTATAAAAAAGAGAAGTCAACCTGCTGGGACCAACCGCATGCATCAATACGAACGCATTGGGTATATAGCAAAAGAAATTGTCACTTTTTAATCAATTGCCTTTCAATAACGGCGAAGAAATGAAACACCTCAAAATATTCATTATGTCAGTGATGAAATTAGCAGACCTGATTTCGACCATTTTCTTTTGCCTGGTACATACGATGATCGGCCAATTTAATCAAATCATCAATAGAGTCTAGGTTTTCTGACATTTCTGCAACACCCAGACTAATTGTAAATGATAGCTTACCTTGAGAGGTCGATAATACCAGTTTTTCAATATTTTCCCGTAAACGTTCCGCTAACAAAAGTGCTTCTGAGCGACCCTGTTCGGGAAGTAAAATAGTAAATTCTTCCCCCCCCCAGCGGGCAGACACATCCCCTTTACGAATTATTTTTTGTATCATGTCAGCCGTTATTATGATGACCTCATCACCGATACTATGACCATATTGATCATTAATTTTTTTAAAATTATCAATATCCAAAAGAATACCTGATATTTTTTTTTGATAACGCTGACTATTATAAAGGACTGTTTTACTCTGCTCATAAAATGCCCTCCTATTAAAAATACCTGTCAATGGATCCAGTCGAGCTAATTTTTCAGCAGTCAATTTCTCAGATTGGAGAATTCTGAATTGTTCAGCCAAAGCAATTGACAATAAAATCACATCAATAGACACTCCAATCTCAATGGCTCTATAAGAGATTTCATAATAAGGAATAACCCCAAAAACAGTCATCGCAGTAACAATGGAACCAATTAAAGATGCAGTGGTCGCAACCAGAAAGAACCGCACATCATTCGGTGCATATTTCAGACTGAAGAGGGTGAGAACAAAACTGAAAATTGAGAAGAAAATAACCAGGCCTATTGCCAAAATGACAGAAATGGATTGCCATTTTAAAATAAACAAAATGAGCTGGATAATCAAAAGAGCCAGACTACCAGTCAAAACAGTAGAAAAAATTCGTGGAAATAATCGATGTGTCTTTAAAAATAAAAAAGTAAATATAATTCCGCTAATGGAATACAAAGTAATTAGAAAAGGATTCATCCAGTGCTGCCACAAAGGATTTTCAGGCCAAAATATAAAAAAAGCATGTCCAGTATAAGATTGATTCATTAGAACAAACATTGCAAGGTGAATCACATAATACAAGTAACGTAATAATCGAAGTTGAATATACAGGATAAAATTATATAAAAGTAAAGCCGTAACAACACCGTATAGCAATCCATAACTATACCCATTAAACATATCCCTAAATGATGAATCATCTATTGTGCCCAAAAAGATGGGCAAAACCATAGGATCGGGTGTTTCAACCCGGATAAAAAGTTGGCTAATACCCTGCGTATAATCATGATCAAAAGCAAAAAAGCGATGTGGAACATCACGTGAGTCAAAGGGGTATGAATCACCAAGATGGGCTTGTTGGAGCAAGTGATCATTTTTCAGAACATAAATATCTATTTTATCGAGCCATGAATTTTCAATGATTAAACGACGCATCATATTTTGAGTATCAACATTATTGACTTCTGCCACTAACCATCGTGGAGAAATGCCAATACCTAAACTCAGTACTTCATTTTCCACTGAAGAAAATTTATTTTGCTCATACGCTTGTCTCGCTTGTGTCAGAGTCAGGGGATTATTATCTTCTTTAAGAACAACAAAATATTGACCAATAACCCCACTGTCATTATTAATCATTAACATTGGTGCTTGTTCAGCTTGAGCAGTTGAGCAGAGTAATAAATGAATGATCAATAGAGTAACGACTGAAAAGCTGGATAGAGAGAAAGACAGAGTGATGTAACGAATTAAGTCAGTAAAAGGGATTGATTTATTCTTTGATCGTGCACCTGACATTAAAAGCATTTGATTATACTGCTCAACCAACTTAACAATCCTAGTTCATAATAAAAACATACTTAGAGGATAGTCGATAAGTGCTTTTTTGTCATGCTATATGGTGAACACAGATCTATATACGGACTGTTCTTATATAAGATATTTATAAACCTCTTTTGGGAGACAAATAATTAACTTAATTGCAGCTGAACCATTCTGACCCAATAACTCACACCAATCGTTAATACCTCATCATTAAAATTATAATAAGGATTATGTAAAGATGCACTATCCCCATTACCAATTGAGACATAGCAACCTTTTGACTCATTTAATAAAAAAGAAAAATCTTCAGATCCCATACTCGGTGGGTAGTCACAAACAATATTACCATTGCCAACTACATCCATCGCAGCCAGTACCGCATGTTCAGTTTCAATATCACTATTGATCGTAGAAGGGTAACGTTTTTGGTAATCAATTTCTGCCGCTGCACCATAAGCGTCACAAATGGATTGAACCATTTGTTCCAATTGCGTGATCACTTTTTCCTGTACCCTATGATTAAAGGTTCTAACCGTACCTGACAAGCAGGCGGATTCTGGAATGACATTATAACTATCACCCGCATGCATACGAGTGATGGAAACCACAACCGCATCTTGAGGATTACATTGACGTGAGCTAATATTTTGCAGCGCAGTGATGACATGACCAGCAATCACAATGGGATCAATGGTATTTTGAGGGGCAGCCGCATGCCCCCCTTTACCATTAATTTGAATATCAAACACATCATACGCAGCCATTACAGGACCACTGCGAATAGCGAACTTACCAACTTCCAGGCCTGGCCAGTTATGCATGCCATAAATAGCATCAATTGGGTATTTTTTAAAAAACCCCTCCTCAACAAAGACTCGCCCCCCTCCTTCATTTTCTTCTGCAGGTTGAAAAACAAAATAAACCGTGCCATTAAAGTCCAAGTTTGTGGATAAGTACTGAGCAGCTCCCAGTAGCATGGTCGTGTGGCCATCATGGCCACAGGCATGCATCATGCCCGAGTGAGTTGAGCAATAGGCAACACCTGTTTTTTCAACAATCGGTAACGCATCTAAATCCGCTCTTAAGGCAATTGCTTTGTTATCTGTCCTGGTTTTGTTCGTCAACTTACCCGTCAAAGAACCAATAACACCCGTACCTGCCATTCTTGGGTGTACAGTGACCCCAAAGGAAGCCAGCTTTTGTTCCACAAATTGTGCTGTTTTTTCTTCATCAAAAGCAATTTCCGGAATAGAATGCAGCTCATGACGCCATTTTTTAAGCTCATCTTTATTACTCACAATTTGTTCAATTAAAGGCATAGTCTACTGCTCATCGTTTAAGCTCGTGATTCGAGACAAGCCCCAAATCCCAATCGTGGTTCCAAATGGAAATAGTACCCACAAAATCATGGGTTCAGCGCTACTTACTATCATCAGTTTATCTAAAAATATTGAAATTGCAGCAATAATGCCAAGTAAAATTTGAAAACCCGAAGCAAATTGTATGGTTCTCCGTTGCAGATGAATCGTAGAGATTTTTCCCATGAGTCCAAAACAGCTGAGAAAACCAATAATGTAAATTAGCCAAAATGGCATGCTGGAACCACTGACCACCAAGCCAAAACTAATGAATAATAGAGCAATACCACTGGCCATTGCCAGCAGTAATAGGAATAAGGCAAAAAGATAAAACACATATCCTCCTAAATAATCGTTTAAGTTGCAGTCAGCTAAAATGTCATGGCTTGCTGAACGCTATTTATTTTTTCTGCTTTGTTTTAATTTAAAATCAATGAGTACTTTCACCTTTTCAGCGCTGCTTTCATCCAGCTCTGAAAAATTGAGTGTTATTAACTTATGTGTCTGGCCAGACTCATTGACAGATAAAATTATTTTTTGCTTTTTCAGGTATTCAACTTGCTGAATATCAGTCCACTTTATTTTTTCATTAAACTGTTTAATATTAAATACGATAATACCATCTTTATTCATAACAACCTTATAAACATAAAAATTGATTCCACCAACAAGAAATATAAAACTAACGGTAAATAAGACGCCAGGCATAAAACTGTGCTTTTGTTTTTTTTTGAGCTGACTCCTCCAGTTTTTACTCACAAAGAAAAGCAAAAGTCCTGATATGAGTAATGAAGCCATCCAGATAGGTGAATATTTAATAATAAATTGATCAGGCAGTATCAAAAGTTCCATTTTCTTTGGGCTTTGCTCACTATGTTTTTTCCAGAATATAAAAAAGGGTTTCATAATAATTTTTATGTTGCTTATAATAGCATATCTATACCCCATTTTTTCATCATTAGCTCGCTTGAAACTAAGAAAAATAGCTCTGCAAAATTTTTTTATAGAGTCTTTTTATTCTATTAATTTTAAGATAAAATCCATTCAAATTTATTATTTGGAATCGAAAAATGCTCGACTTTATTTTTTTCCACGAAATACCTGTACAAAAATTTCAACACTTCCTTGATTCAGAAAAAATTCCTTATGAAAATGACACTGAGTTTCAGGCATCAGTCGAAGAAACAGGCTTTACCATTAGCATCAGTGATGAGTACGATTTAAAGATCATAGAAAAGATTGAAGATTATTATGATGAAATGATGGATTTAAACGCTGAACTCATTTCCGAAGGAGAAGAGGAAAGAGAGGGTGAGATTGAAAATGCAGGTATCAGTGTTAATTTAGCTGATGGTAGTACAGTGCTTGCCGATGTTGATCCAAACCTCATTTATAAATTATCAGAAGCACTCACACCCAACGAAATACTAGAGCTTATCAATGCCATTGCCAGTGCAGTCGAAAATCCTGACAAGCGAGCACTGTGCAAAAGATAAAAATTGTAACTCAACGCTTAATTCGACTTGATTGATTTAAACAAGGCCTTTTGTTTGTCAATTAAAATTTTTGATGATAAAGTAAAAGCCGTCTGCAACACAAATAAATCCACTAAGTCTTTATCATTATCATTAAACACTCGAATTTGATCGTCACTGTCTTTGGCATTAATGAGTTGAATCACACCAATAATCTTTTTTTCAAAATCTAAAATCGGAACAGTTAATACGGAATGGGTTCGATAACCTGTTTTTTCATCAAATGCCCGAGTACCCGAAAAATTATAAGAATCTTCATCATAGATATCATCAATCAATATGCTTTTTTCTAACAAAACACAATTGACCACTACCATCGAGGCATTAGCAACGCCGTCTTTATGGATAGGAATGCTTGGAAAATCGATATCAGGTGCCACTTTATTAATATCCAATGAATGATTCAACACCACCTCAAATTTCAGCATTTGGTTTTCATAAATAGAATACAATGTGCCTGCATCTGCACGGGTCAGATTCATTGCCCCCTCAACAACAATCGCTAATTGAGTTTGTAAATCTGTCTCTCTGGACAGTTTCGTTGAAATTTGGTTAAAAATTACTGTGCTATTAGACATTTTTCCGTCCGTGCTTGTTATTCGGATACCCATCCCCATTTATAGTGTAACAGATGCTCAACGAGGTCTGTTATAAATAAATGATCGGATTGCTAAGTCGATCACTCAATTGGCCTAAAGATTCATTCAAAACAATGAGTAAATTTTTTTGCCTAACCAATATTGCTTAATTAAAAGGATATTTTTATGAACACATTTGATTTTTCACCCCTATTTCGCTCAGCAGTTGGCTTTGACCACCTTTATTCAAAACTGGATAATGCAACACGTACAGCCCAGAGTCAGCCCAGTTATCCACCTTATAATATAGAACTCATCGATGAAGACAGCTATCGCATCACGATGGCACTCGCAGGTTTTGAAGAATCTGACCTTAACATCGAGACTGAAAATAATGTTCTGACAATTACCGGACAACAAAAAGAACAAACAGAATCACGCCAATACTTGCATCAGGGCATTGCTGCACGCAGCTTTGAACATCGCTTTCAACTGGCCGAACACGTTACAGTCACTGGGGCAAATTTAGTCCATGGCTTGCTCAACATTGAATTAGTCAGAGAAATACCTGAAGCAATGAAAGCACATACCATTTCTATAAGCACATCAGCCGATGCCAATAAAAACAAACTAAAAGACGCATCAATAAAAGCGGCTTAATATTATCAGTGTAAACAAAAAAAGGGAGCTTTAGCTCCCTTTTTTGTGAAAGTTCATTAGCAAAACCTTTCGTTAAACACTTTCCTATTGAAAGAAAGCATGAGATTTACAGGTCATATTATTAAAGGACATTATGATCAATTAATTTTCGAAACACACAATGCATATAATCAAACTTTCACAATGTCTGACAACTTTAGTATTACTGCTCTACTCTATAACATCATCCTTGGCAGAGTCCCCTTCATCACAGACCGTAATGGTACTCGGCGATAGTTTGAGTAGTGGCTACCAAATAAAACAGGGTAAAAACTGGGTCAGCCTTTTGCAGCAATGCATTAACAATATGCATGAAGATGTACTTATCATAAATGAGAGCATTGAGAATGACACTACGTCCAGCAGTATAAAGCGTTTTCCAGAATCACTCACTGCTTATCAACCCGATGTGGTCATAATTGCCTTAGGTACAAACGACCAACTGACTCATATGAGCAACAGTGATACGATAAACAATTTGCAACAGATGATTCACTTAAGTCAACAAAATGATGCCCAGGTATTATTAATAGGTTCACCAATTCACACGATCAAACAACAGCAATTGTTCAAAGAACTGTCTCTGCAAAAGAACATCCCTTTTATCAAAAATCTCTACATGGAATTAGAAAAAGACTCTACAGACCTTATGAGTGATGAATTACATGCCAATACACAGGCACAACAAACCATTATGAACACCATCTGGAAACAGCTCTTTCCTATTCTGGGCCTATAAATCATCGTCAAACTGACCAAAATCATCCGTTGAAATAGAGCAGAAAAATAACTCAACCCACGATGGGTTAACGTATTTTATAATTAATCACAGTCATCATCCTCAGCATAGGCATGCCCACCATCTTGAGACTCCACAATCGTGTCAACAAACATCATCGTTTCAATACGATTAAACTGGGTGTCCATGGCAGTATGGATGGTTTTATTTCTCACTCGTGAGTAAATAATCACTTGTTCTGGATTGCCTCCGGAGCCAGGAGGATTGAGCAATATTTCTTCTTCAATTTTACTGAATTCAGGTTCAGCAAATACTGCGGAAAAAGAACAACAAAATAATGATGCACCACATAGAAATTGGCTGCAATTCATGATATTTATCCTGTTCTTTATAGAATGTGTATTTAATGTAGTACAAAAAATTGATCTAAATTGATTTTTTGTAGGTGTTTTCCAATTTTTATTGTAGGATTTTTCTTAAAATCAGAGGTAAGTTTGAACAGAAATATGCGATTAATTCACAATTTGTTTTCATTTTGACAATTCATTAAAATCAATTTAGAATACTTTAGTATAACACTTGGTTATTATTATTTTTGGAGTTTTTTATGAGAACATGGCGTTGTAAGATTTGTAATTTCATCTATGAAGAAACACTAGGCCTTCCTGAAGAAGGTATTGCTCCAGGCACTGCCTGGGAAGACATTCCAGATGACTGGTTATGCCCTGATTGTTCTAAGGGAAAAGATGAATTTGAAATGGAAGAAATTTAATCCATTACAATTCAATGGGTTACACAAAATAGACTTTTTATATGCTGTTTTGTGTAATACCCATTCTAATAATTCACTTTCTCTTTAATCTTCTTTCACCAAAATAAGCACTCTGCCCGCCCAATATTCCTACATCATTTTGTCTTTAAATGTCCTACAATATCAGTATCAGTGGTAGCGTTAATTAACATCAAGAAAGTATTATGGAAAAATGTCACGAGTATTTCGACTGCAAGAAAATAAATTGCATTATGTTTCAAGATAATGTCAAACAAGCCTGTTGGGAAGTTGAAAGTACATTATGTTTTTTTCAGCCTCTAATCCCTATTATAAAAACATATAATCATAAAGAAAAATGTGAGTTTTGCCTCTATAAAATGAGCCAATCAGGTAACTCATAGCCTATAGCTACAGTGAACCTTTCAGCTAAAATAAAGGCTCAGGGACCGCCTAATTTATGCAATCCAGCCATCATTCTTAATATTAATAAAGCCACTCAACCAGATAAAAAATCATAAATCCTTCTGAAGATTTAGCGGGGCCTATCACTTCTGCTGCAAACAGTTTTTTGCTGTGATCTTGTTCTTCAATGGCTTCTTCTTTTGATTCATAGACGGTTACAGTGGTTGACGGAAAGCGATCACGTTTTCTTCTCGGTGAATAAATAACAGCAAAGTGTCTGTTAGCGACATTTGCTCCAGGATGTGGATCAAGAGAATAACCTTTCAATATCTTATATTCCAATACGTTAAATAAATAAAACTGACTTAAGGGTTGTTTTAGGTGCTTTTATCATTAGAAAAACATCATTTTATCATATTGTACTCATTTACTTCCTATGTATCGTTTTGCCTGACTTTTATTTTAAAACATTCGTGTTTTACTTTTACCACACTCTTTGCCCTCCCCTGTCCATAATTCCTACATCCTCCCTGTAAAACTTCTGATATTATTCATCCAAGGATCTTAGCCCCTATCATAATTGTAATTTCCAAAAAATAATTTTTGTGCTTACGAACATCAAATTGAGTATTTATGAAACATAGAAAATCCTTAGCCGAATTAGAGCAATCTGGTCAATATGGTTCAGTCGTTATAAGAAATTGTAATTGCAATGCTTCCTCAGCTCTTTGTACCCAACATTTTTCCTTTACACATGCGCCATCACTACCATTAAAAGGATGCACTGCCAGCAAATGTACCTGTGAGTATCAGGGCATTGTTGATCGACGTCTTGGCGGCAGGCGAGTAACTAATTGTAGTGATTGTATCAAAGGCGATAAGCGCAAATCCGATAGGCGTGAACAAAACCAGGTAACTCTTAATAAATAGTCTTCCTAACTTATCATCTTAGTGAGTTTGATTTCATAGTTTTTCACAGATAATCCATGCAGCTATTGAATAGACAAATAGCTATAATGTACTTAATCATCAAAAAAAACAGGCTTACAAATGAACTCAACTGAACCAATCAATTTACATAAAGAGATCCCTTTGGTTGAAGTTGTTATTGAGATACCTCGGGGTAGTTTTTTGAAACGCGGCTCTACTGGGGAGTTAGATTTTATATCTCCTTTACCTTGCCCATTTAATTATGGCTCAATTCCAGCATTCATAGGTTTAGAGGGTGATTTGCTCGATGCTGTAGTGCTTGGTCCACGCCTTGCTGCTGGTAAAAAAGTAAAGGTTTACGCATGGGGGGCTGTTGGATTGACTGACCGTGGGTTATATGATGATAAATTAATTTGCAGTCAGCATCCAATTTCTCAATGGCAGCAACAGTTAATTATTATTTTTTTTAATGTCTATGCCAAGGCAAAAAAATTACTTAACATAGTAAGAGGCCGTAATGGGCCTAACCGCTGTGAAGGTTGGCATAAAGCTGAATGTGCCTTAGCCAGAGCAACACCACGTAATAACATTGAATGGAAAGGACCAACGATTTCATTCTAAGAAAATAAAGTCATATCAATATTTGGATATTTAAGTCAGTACTTATAATTTCAACTAAGCAATAGAAACAAAACATTGAGTTTAGTTGATCAGTGTCAACAACTCCTTCGAAACTAAAAATATCTTACAGACAAAATTGAAAGTTTAGATCATACTTAATTATAAGAAATAATTTTATATTTTCAACCGAATTTAAAAGGCCTCGCCTAGCCGATAACTGGCTACAGCCTACAGACCACAAAAGATGTCATAGGCACTCAATCATCTCCACTAGCTGATACCTTGCGGGGTTTTATTTAGTCCTAAATAATCTTTACATTCAGATAAATTAACAGACAGAACATCTAAGCTGATAGGTTATTAACGGTATTAGTCTCATCCATCATTAAATATTAATATTTTTCCTACAGACTTTGTAACAAGGATAGTGAATTATTTAAAGTAAAGCTCAACCATGATTTTTAAGCTATTATTTTGCAATTTCATCGATTGTACATGAGGTTCTTAGCACAACACATTAAGATACTCCTGTCATTTGTGAGGTGATATATGCCTAAAGATAATAAAGAACAAGCCATTGAAGTTGAAGAAGTTACCTGTGCAGCTTGTTTAAAAATCATTCCATTCTCTGAGGCACAGAGTAAAAATATAGCTGATAATATTATCCATTTCTGTGGTTTAGATTGTTATGACGACTGGAAACACCAGAAGTCATCGGGCAATTCAGACTATAATATTAATTTTCTTATTGGTATTTACGGTTTATGGGAATATAAATATGAGCAAGCCAGAGACTTTTTTCTCAAAGCCGTCACTGAAACTAATCAATTAGATGCGCAATATGATGTTTATCTATCCTATTTAGGATTGTCAGAAGTATTAATTGATAATAAGAACGGTGCTTTACAGCATAGCAATCATTCCTTTAACACTTCTCTCTCTATTAAGCCAGAAATCCAGCTTAACCTGGCGTGTGCTGAGTTGATCAAAGGTAATCGAAAGCGTAGTGTTCAAGCAGTACATAAAATTGATGATTTAAAATTATCACCCAGAAACTCTGAAGAACTCCATTCCTTTTATAATATCATTGGCAAACGCGAGAAAGATGATAATGGCTCATTGAAAAGAAACAAATTTTTTCATAAGACTATGGGAAAAGTGTTTAGAAACAGAGCAAGTGTTGTGACAGGACGAGTTGAATTATTTATTATAAATACCGCCCAAGAACGTTATAGTGGTGCTATGGCCAAAATGAATAATCAGCTACTTTAAATCAAAAAGCTGATCATGGAGTGGCTTATATCAGCCATGATATATTACTTCTCCTTCGCCTCAAACTTAATCAATTTCTCCAGCGGATCCTGTTGCAGTAGTTCTCCAACTGACGCCTTCTTTTCCTATCCCCTACTTCCCACCAAAAATATCTTGTAATAATTGTTCAGAAAATTGCCATATTTCATCCTCAAATAAAACAGATTCCACCTCCAAAATGGTTATTAATTATTAATCTCCATCAATGGAAAGCAGCAATGAAAAATATTTTCAATACATTAACACCTCAAACCGAATCAAACCGCAGACAAACAGAACATTCATGGGTATTGATGTTAAGTATTTTATGTTCGTTTATTGCAGCACATTTTGTTTCCAATGAAGCGCTTGGGCTCAACTTTGTATTACTTAATCTCTTTGGCATCACAGCCATTATTTATTTAAGAAAAAAATTCCAACAAGTCATTAGCAAAAGTGATTATTTATTGATAACCAGTGCAATAATTATCAGTCTTTTTTTTGTTATTAGAAAATCAGATGTCTTATACGGTCTTAACTTTTTAGCATTGTTTATCATTACCTGGGTTGCCTTCTCTCAAAGATATACAGGTTCCCTTTTTGACATCCCAATGATTGCCTGGCTGATGACTCCTTTTCGATTAGTCCGTCTTTGTGTGGTGAGTACTATACGCTCAATCTCAATTGGTATTCCCCCCAGTTTACGGCTAACAGACAAACATAAACAGATCCGTTCCGTTATTCTTGGCACCCTATGGACTTTGCCTATTTTATTGCTACTAGGTTCACTATTGATATCTTCAGATAGTCGATTTGAACATTTTGCCATGAATATTATGTCATTTAAATTATCTGATATTTTCCATACATTATTATCTTTCATTTTATACTTTCCATTATTCAGTGCTCTCTTTTATGCTGGCATTTTAGGTGCTGCTCATAAAACAAGCCTAAGAAAAAATTCACCTCTCTTTTTAGAAGGCATTCAAATTTTAACGATATTGACATTGATTAATATCTTATTTTTAAGTTATATCCTGATTCAATTCAGTTATTTTTTTGGTGGCGAACAAATCATATTTGAAGCGGGCAGTCGAACTTATTCATCTTATGCTCGACGCGGATTTTGGGAATTAATTTTCTTAGCAATGATAGTCTTACCCTTATTGCTCATTGCACACTGGTTGCAACGTAATGAAGAAAAGTCATTACAAATCTGGTTTAAGCGTGCTGCCACACTTATGGTAGTTTGCCTTATCATTATTGAAGCATCAGCCATACATCGTATGTATCTTTATGTGAAAATATATGATTTGACAGAACTGCGCTTTTACTCCAGTGCTTTTATGCTATACATGATGGCTGGGCTTGTGACTTTTTATTTTACTGTGCTGAAAAATAAACGAGAACAATTTATTGTCGCCCTATTTTCTCAAACAATAGCCATGATTCTTAGTTTAAATCTTATTAATCCTGATGCACAAATCAGTCAATATAATATGTCCCATAATCAACATCCAAAAATTGATGTCAACTATTTGAAATCACTGAGCACCGATGCTTACCCAAGCATTTATAAGCAAAAAAAATCGCTGGCCCATTTTTCTTCGTGCACCTTACATCGCCAATTAAAGTTGAAATTAAGACGTGTAGAGAGTCAAACCAAGCAATGGAACTGGTCAATAAATCAAGCACAAAAAACCATCAAACTTTGGGATCAGCAGTGCAAACAATAATTAAAATAGGTTTGGAGAATTTTTTTATTGAGTGGGTAAGCACTTATTATTGTCCTCCTTTACTGCCAACGATCCTGACGTTTGACATCATTTTCAAAAGCCGATGAAAAAGATTTCATTTTTGCCTTGAGTAATATCGCTCTGCCATTATCATTTCGGGTATACACCAATTCTGATGGCCCCACATATTCTTTCCAAGCAGTATAAAATATTTCAGCATTTTTCTTTTTAGCCGCTAAAATTATTGGTACAGCATGATAGTCATCTCTTGCTGAACCATAAACATGCCCATTGCGAACAATCAAATACCTTGGGCTGTCAATGGGTAACAATATTTCTGCCAAACAATTAGCAAACAAAGATGATTCATAAAACGAACCACCCTGAAGGGATAAATAGTAAGTTCCATCCATCGCTTCATGCACTTTTATTTCAAGCTGTCTATATTCTGTTTCAATTAACTCTGTTTGACACAGTGCCGATGCTAAAGCCTGACCAATTTGTTTGATGGAACCCTCAACGGGTAAATGTCGTAAAAGAATCCGCAGCACCGTAATTGATTTTTTAAAATTAAAGAGAAAAATACCAGCCAGAACCATTGAGAGAATTATAAAGTACGTTGAAAAGCTATCAGTCCTTATTGCCCCAAAGCCGCTGAGCACACTTGATGCCGCAATACTTATTTGATACGCCAAGTGCTTTAATGTATTTTTAAAATGGTATAAGCGAATTTTGGGCAAACGCCCCGTCTTCACTGAAGGTAAAACTCGTGCCGACTCAGAATACATCAAAGCGTCGCGCCAACGCTGTATCATTAATTCAGAAGTATCATAACGCTTCATCATCTGTTTATTATTAGCTTTGATGGCCTTTCTAGGTTTCAATAAAGATAAATGCTTAAATCCCGTTGCATTTAACCGCTCAAAACCACTTTCAATTAAATTTTCTTTTTCTGAAAGCCCAACAAATGTTTCAAAACGTTTATGTAAATTGGAATAATCACTGAGACCACTATAACTCTCTGTATCGATCGCAACCAGATGCCAAATGCAGCTAAACTTATTATCAACGTGTTTATCAATTCTTATGGCACGACCGCGCATTTGATTGGTCAGCATAAAAGAGCCCACCGAACTTGCCAACACCAATGAGTTAACCACAGGCGCATCCCAGCCTTCCCCTAACAAAGAACGAGTCCCCACCAGAGTCAAAATATCTCCTGACATAAGCATTTCAGTATAGGCAGCGGTGAGAAGGTTGAGTGGTCCTGAAACTTTGTAATAGTTTTCCTGCCCTGCAAACATTTCTGTCGAAAAACGTTCTTTGGGAGAAATTTCAAAAAATCTATCAAGCAACGTACGATGAATAATGCTCAATCGACCTGTCAGCAATGCGATTCGCTCAGGGATTTCAGAGCGTGAAACCAATCGTTTATAGATGGGCCATGCACCCAATGTATTTTGTCCACTGTCAATGTCTGAACCTATATTTTCATCTCGAATATAATCCGTCAATATAACTTGTCGTAGAGATTCACCACGATATTGGTATTCAAGTTCATGCAGTTTTAAACAGGCTGAAATTTTTGAAGCACTTAAAGACAGCGAGCGTTCAATACGACGTGAGCGTTCTAAAGATAAATCTCGTTTATACAGTAGTTCAGATGCCCTGAGTTGTTTTTTAAGTTTCTCAATAAACCTTTTTTGCTCTTCTGTTTTAAAAAATGTATTTGAGAAGAGTAAACTTTCAATGAGTATTTGCCACCAATGCCTACCCAATTCTGGTATATCTTTACGATCAAGATCGAGTATGACACAAAGACTCCGAGGGATTTCTTGTTGTTTTGCTTTAATAAAAACCAAAAGAGAAATCGCAATATAGGGCTCTTTTATAATTGCTTGCTTATCAATATTACTGGACAGCCAGGGATGTGAATAAACGATTTGAACAAATGGTTCACTATCAAACAAAGATGCACACAAATCTGTTACTCTATTATCATATTCCTTTACATCCTGTTTCTCAGTTGTAGAGACATCAACCGCCCATACATAATCCTGATGCGGACACAGTGTACCAGCCTTAACCAGCTCTGGAACTGATATTTCTTCATCAATGGGGCCACACAATTGCTCATATTTATTCCACTCATGACCCTGTGCATCATAAGGTGGTGTTGCGGTCAAAGAAACTAAAATCAACTCAGGAAGCTCTTTACTAACCTTTGTCAAAGCTCGCCACCATTCCGATCTAAGATGGTGTGCCTCATCCATAATAATGACTTCAATTTGATGAGTTTTCAGTGATTCAATAAAGACATTAATATTATCAATATCACCTTTGTCATTAAACTCATCATTTTCATCCTCTTCTTTTTCCAGTTCAGATGATAACTGAGCATGCAGAGCCTGATAGGTTATTGAGGTTAATATTGCAGGCTTTCTTATTTCTCGACTGACCCAATCCAATTCAAAAGGATCATCAGTTTCAAGGAAATCCATTAAACGCTGAATCCATTGATCACGAATGGTTCTCGTCGGTGATAGAACTAATGCACGTTTTTGAAGCCTGCAAAAAACTTCTAAGCCGAGTGTTGTTTTGCCTGCCCCAGGTGCAGCCACAATATGTAAGCGCTTATCATCTAAATGTTGATCAATCGCATCAAGCACTCTTTTTTGATAAGGACGCCAGGAATATCGAAACTTTAAATCACTATAACTCATTTGATACAATGGTATTGAACTCACTTATTTATCTCTTCTGGCCCAGCCCGAAAGAAGGAATGGTATGCCACTTCCCTTAAATGACCATCAGGATCTTTAAAACAGCCTGAATAACCACCCCAGTCAGTTTTCTGAGGCACTTTTGCGCTCGTTGCACCCACAACTAGAGCATATTCAATGATTTGACCCTCTTCAGATGGAGAATCCATTTTGGGAAAGCCCAAGCCCTCTTGATAAAATTTGACTGACGTATCCATGTCTTTGACACCTAAAGTAATGAGACTAATTCTTCCATCCATAACTTACACCATTAAAAATTCTATCTCTAATTAAACTTCAATTTGACCTTTCATGTATTGTACTGCTTTGCCAGAAATTAAAATTCTATCTCTAAGTAATTCACAATAAACTTCTCCTCCACGGCTTGAAACCTGCTTTGAGTGAACGAATCTCAGATGAGTTAAAAGAGATTTTAATCCATAAAAATCCCATTGATGCATTCGAGCATTCCTGACTTTTCAGAAAAAAGTCAACTTAACACTGAAGAAAGTAAAATTCCTGCAGTTATAATTATTTTCATAGCATTTACCTCTATTATTTTTGTATGAATTTTAAGAATAAGACATGAAGTGCGGAAAACAATGTGAAATGTCAGTAATTATTTGATTAATAAAATTTATTTATCCAGAAATGGAATATGTAAGGCTGTCTTACGTTTAACCATGGGATATCTCTACTATCTAATTAATCACGGGTAAAGAAATTAAATTTTGGGTATTTTATCACTAACCTGCAGATTAATATCAAATAATACATTTTATTTTTAAGATACGACTAATAAATTTTGACATTTTAATGTACAATTATCAAATATACTATTTTATTAATTATAAATGTCTGAACAAAACAATGAATTGTAATGGTCAACCTTTTTATCTGGAGCAAAATAAATGTCAATTAGGCTTGAATACATCGTGTGCAACAAAAATGGTGATGAATTGAACCGCTTTGATGTAAAAGCAGATGCAGAAGCATATGATTCAGTCATATGTGCGGCAGAAGACATCAGCATACTCTTAGAACCGCTGCAAAAAAAATTATCATTAAGTGATGATCAAATTTATGGTATCTCTGAACATCTTGCCTTTCAATCGGATGAAGTTAAACTGGCTTTAAAACAGATCAAAAAAGTAAAAGTCCCTGTTATCAGTGAAAATGAACAAAAACCCGAAGCTGAGACAGTGCCTGAACCAGAAAAAAAAGTGATGACCAAAAGCGTCGCTACCAAAAAAGCAGTAAAGAAAAAGTAAAGAGTTTATTATAAATCGGTTTCAATGCTCTATTTTTATGAAAGCCATTTTGAATGATTTTTTAATGGCCAAGATGTTGATCAATGAGCTCAGCTAATTTTTTATGCACCTGAGACTCAAACTTATCCAGATTTTCATTAAAAACATCTAAAAACTGAGCGGCTTGTACCTGACTTAAATTTTTATTATTGATTTGATATTGCATTTCAGGCAAAGCCTTATCATTTCTTGGGACAATATTCCAATGAACAATTTCAGAGTGAACAGACTGAAAATTTGCTTGCGCTGCCTGGCAAAATTCATCAATCAGCTCGTCACCTTGAGGCCCTAAACAACCTGGTTCCAGCCTGAAAATAACCGTTAATTTTTTTTCTTCTGGTAATGGTAAATTATCTTTCATAAACCCATTTCTTTTTATCGTAGCAAGTAGAAAAAATCACCTTTTTAATAAAAGTGATTACTATATAAGCCCTCAAAGGATGATTGTACACTTATATTTCTTCAAAGCAAAAAAGTTCTAGAGATATTAAAAAGATTAGTGTTAACCTAACTGTCACATAATATTATTACAATAAACCAATGATTTCTATCAATGACGATAACAGCCACAAGCAATGCCACTGAAAAATTTGAAAAACACCTGGATATCACTTTGGAAGGTATGACAGCCATTGATATATTGGCAGAACACACTCCTTTTTCCAGACAAAAAATAAAACAAATCATGCAAAAAGGAGCTGTTTGGCTAACTCAGGGAAAATCAACCCAACGAATACGTCGTGCCAGTAAAAAACTCTCAATTGGACAGATACTACACCTCTATTATGATGCACATATTTTATCTCAAACTGATTTTGATACACAATTAATAGCTGACGAGGGTGATTACAGCGTCTGGTTTAAGCCATCAGGAATGTTGTCTCAGGGTAGCAAGTATGGTGATCACAGTGCAATCTATCGTTGGGCTGAAACTCACTTACTGCCACAGAGAAATGCCTTTTTAGTTCACCGTTTGGACAAAGCCACCAGTGGACTCATTCTCATTGCCCATAGTAAAAAAGCAGCCACTGCTTTATCAAAGCTATTCAGTGAACGCTCAATTGACAAGTACTACAAAGCACTTGTTTATGGTATTCCCAGTGCTCCTCAAATATTAGATACCCCATTGGAAAATAAGCGTGCCGTCACTAAAATTATCAGTGGCAAAAAAATAATCGAAAAAAACATCTATAATGATAAAAGCACAAACAAACAAAACAGCTTACTTGATATTCAAATATTAACAGGGAAAAAACACCAGATTCGTCAGCATTTAGCCCAAATTGGTCACCCCATCATTGGTGACAGGCTTTACGGCAATGGAAAAAATGATAATATTGATCTCTGTCTGACAGCCTATAAAATGGCGTTTATATCACCGTTTGATGAGCAACAAAAACACTATGAACTGGGCATAGAATATTACCCCAGTTTATCAAATGCATACAAAGTAGAGTAACGAATGAAAAAAGTAAACGAAAGACTGACTCCAGAAGGGAAAATGGACGTTTTATCCAAGTGGGAAGTGAATATCCTGCTCAATGCCAGTAAAGAAAAGTTTGCCAATGAATTCAGAGCCTGTTCTTTAGCCGTTTTAAACACAGGCAGTACAGAAGACAGCGCAAAGGCAGTACTGGAGCAGAATCCTGACTTTAAAATTGAAGTTATCCAGCAAGAAAGAGGCATTAAACTACAAGTTTGTAACGCACCAGCACAAGCCTTTGTTGATGGTGAGATGATAACTGGTATAAAAGAACATCTTTTTTCTGTGCTACGTGATATTGTTTTTGTTGGCAATGGAATTGAAACCAATCCACGTTTTGATTTGAGCAAATCAGAAGATGTCACTAACGCTATCTTTCACATTCTGAGAAATGCAAAAGTATTGCAGCCAGAGGTATTACCCAATATTGTTGTTTGCTGGGGTGGCCACTCAATTAATCCTGTGGAATACGCCTACACCAAAGAAGTGGGCTATCAACTCGGTTTAAGACACTTAAATATATGTACTGGCTGTGGCCCTGGTGCAATGAAGGGACCAATGAAAGGTGCCAACATAGCCCATGCAAAACAACGCATTAATGATGGGCGATACATTGGCATCACAGAGCCAGGCATTATTGCAGCTGAATCCCCAAACCCAATTGTGAATGAGCTAGTCATATTACCTGACATCGAAAAGCGTCTTGAAGCTTTTGTACGCATGGGACACGGTGTTATTATTTTCCCTGGAGGCCCTGGAACAGCTGAAGAAATTCTTTATTTACTCGGAATTTTACTGCACCCTAAAAATAAAGAACTCCCCTTTCCTCTAATATTAACAGGGCCAAAGAGCAGTGAAAATTATTTCAAAAAAATACATCACTTCATTGAAAAAACATTGGGTTTTGAAGCACAACAAAAATATAAAATTATCATTGATGATCCTGCTTTAGTCGCACGTGAAATGAAATCAATGATTGAAGAAGTATCTAAATTTAGACGAAAAACCAGTGACGCCTATTATTACAACTGGATCATACATATCGATCAAGAATTCCAGCAACCCTTTGCCCCAACGCATGAGAATATGAGCAGTTTAGAATTACACAAAGAACAGGAGACTCACCTTCTGGCAGCGAATTTACGCCGTGCTTTTTCTGGTATTGTTGCGGGTAATGTTAAAGAAGATGGTATCCTCTCAATTGAGAAGCACGGTAAATTTGAAATCAATGCCGATGAAGAAATTCTCTCTCCCCTGGATGACTTACTCAATTCATTTGTTGAGCAACAAAGAATGAAGTTGCCTGGGAGTGAATACATTCCATGTTATACCGTAAAAAAAAGAGAGTAAGGCCCTCAATACTAAGCGTTTGAAATTAAAAGCCTAAGATTAGACTAGACGCTTAGTATTGCTCTGACCTGGCCTTCTGTCACAGGCTGAGGTAAAACATAATCCGCATTGTAATAATCGCCATAATGACCATCCAGTTTACTCACAAATTCATACTCCCGCTTACTGACCAGAAATATGAATTTTGGTCGATAATCAGGGTATTTCTGCAATGTAATGAGAAGTGAGTCTAGATTACTGATGTGATTACTACTGTAATTAGTACCAAAAGCATAAAAAAATTCAGCAACAATTACATCGGGCTTTTGTTTTTTAAGCGCATTCATTGCCTTTCTAATGGATGACAATTGAATTTCATCATAACCTAACTCATCATACAGACTGGATAACTTGGGATGTGTGGGTGATTCAATGACAGAAAAAACAATCGGTTTTGACAAGTGAAAATTCCATTTGAGTTAAGACTTAAAACTCAGTTGCATATTTAAGATGATGCTTGTGACTGGTATTTTCAAAAGAGTCTTCCAATTAAAACCATTTTGAGAATACCAGTCCCTGGCACCTTTAACCTTCTCTGTCCGACGCTTTGACTTATAGGACTTCTCATGAACATGAGACTTTTTCATCAGCGGGTGATTAAACAGAGGGTTTCTTGGAGCGACTGGCAATAGAGCTCCCATTTCCTTTTTACGCACTTTGCGCTTTCTTTTAGACATTTTTTATACCTTTTGAAATTAAATATTACCTGTTTTAAATAAACTTCGATATTATAACGGTGTTTGTTCGTAAAACATACTAATTCCAGCATGGATAAAAATTTATTACTAAATCAAACGCTTCGCTGCTTTACTTTAGGAAAGCGAATAATTATATCTGCAGAAATACGATTCAAATTCAGATCAGGATTGTATTGACGTAATAACCAAAATGGAATTTTATAGGTTTTTTTAGTCAATTTCCAAACGGACTCGCCTCTATTAAGTCGGTATTTATCAACACCAACAATTTGATTTTGTTCAAAAAACTCTTCCTGAAGTGTCTTATGATAGAGCATGCGTTGTGCTTCAAACTCCAGAGATGTTACTTTTTTAAAACTTAATTTGAGGCGTTTACCAACAACAACATGTTGACCATATTTCATTTTATTCAGACGCCTTAAATCTCTTGCTCTAATTTGTAGCCATTCAGCATAATGCCCTAAAGTCTCAGCCGCTTGAATTTCAATATGATTTTTTTCGCTCACAGTATAATCACTGGGATCCGCCAATAATACAGGGCTTTGTTCAACCGAAGCAGCACCATTTAAATCATTCTCTAAAACTTCACTTTCTAAAGAATTAGAAATAGCACTTCCAGCAATCAATACCTCACCTTCAGCCGTTTCAGAAGGTGTCATTTTCTCACCCAGGTTTATTTCAGAAACCGTTTCCTTAACCACAAGGGGTTGCGGAGTCATTTCATTGATTTCAGTCCTAACAATGACTTTACCTGTATTTGTCATATCTGACGGTTGCATTTCATCTGAATCGAATGTTTCAGGTATATTCTGAGGTGATTTTAATAATTTAAGATCAAGCTGAGCTAATTGCACCTGATTTTGCTTAGAAATTTCATCGGGTTTGATCAAAACCAGTTTTTGCCCTGGATAAATTTTATTTTTATTACGCAAATGATTCAATTTTAATAGTTGTCTGACACTGATTGAATTTTTTCGTGCTATCTTATCAAGACTATCCCCTTTTTTAACCCGATATATTCCATCATTTGAAACCGCTACAGGTTCAATTTTTGGTGGATTTTTTTCTTTGACTTGAATCTTACTTTTACTGGCAAGCTGTGCTTTTTGACTCCCTTTTTGAGGTAAAATTAAGACTTGACCAATTCTTATCACATGTTTATTACGCATATTATTGCTCGTAATCAAATCACTCATTTTGATCCCGTAACGTGCAGCAATAATGGACAGTGTTTGTCCCTTTGTCACTCGATGATAACGATCTGCTTTTTGCTTATCAAAACGTTTATCCGCATTAATATGATTAATATCACTAATCACTTGAGCCGCATTTGGAGTTAATGAACGGTCAATTCGCAACTCATAAGAATTGGGGACATATTTATTATCATTCCAGATCGCAGGTCTTAAAGCTGGGTTAGAAGCCATTAAGTCTGCTCTATCAGTTTTCATTGTATCAATAATGGTATCAATACTGACATAGTCTGTCAGTTTCACAAACTCAAAATTGGCAGGAGGAGCAAGTTTGATATTTTTAAAATACAGTTCAGGTTGATTTGATATTTCAATGGCAGCTAAAAAAGA
Source organism: Gammaproteobacteria bacterium (assembly GCA_016744395.1). Classification (GTDB taxonomy): domain Bacteria; phylum Pseudomonadota; class Gammaproteobacteria; order GRL18; family GRL18; genus GRL18. The sequence continues at coordinate 87,696 of JADGEK010000003.1, forward strand.
AGGATAAAAATTACGAGAAGCAAAACCAAAGCTTCTGCTTTTATAGTTTCTCAAAATGGTCACAATTTCTGTCGTACCTACTTTTTTGGATGCTCGACGCATTCCTGCAGCACCATGATTATAAGCGGTCATCGCTAAAGGCCAGGTGCCCGTTACAGCATAATTATTTTTCAACAGACGTGCAGCGGCTAAAGTGGCGATAAAGGGATCTAAACGCTCATCAATCACATGATCAACACGCATGTAACGACGCCCAGTAGAACGAGTAAACTGCCACATGCCTGCAGCACCCACTTTAGAATAGGCTTTATAATTAAAAGAGGATTCAACATGGGGTAATGCAGCAATTTCTAATGGCAGGTCCATTCCCTTCAGTACGCTAATAATATAAGGTTTCCAACGCCCAGAACGAATCAAACCCGCTTTAAATTTATTTGCCTGCCCTAATTGAAAGCGTATCTGTTTTTTTGCCCTGAGCAATGTTTTATAGGTGACATTATCTGGCCAAAGCGCAAGGACTCTTTTTTCTTCTGCATTTAAAGCAGCACCTTTTTCATAAGAAGTTGGATTTTTTTTAATGACTTTAGCCAGTTTATCCAATATGACTTTGTATTTCATTTTGAGTTTTTTAGTATGGCGCGAACGCGCTTTGTAACTCAGATTAGCAGGTAACTTAACCGTTTGATAGATAATGGATAAATCCACATTATCATGAATATATCCCTCTGCAGTCGTTACTTGCGTATAAACCTGTTTCCAGAAATTAACATCTTTTTCAATTGCTTGAGGTTTAGGAAATAATTTATTTTGCCAAGTGTTTTTTTCTGCCAGTGAAGAACTCTTTGCTGAAGAAAAAGCAAGTAAAGAATAAGAACTAAAAAAGATAAAAACAATCAGAAAAATAAATATTTTTTTGTTTGTTATTGCTATATAATTGATTACAACAGCATCCATTCTAGGTTGATTCATCATTTTGCTTTTCCATGTTAGATATTTCAGGGTACCTCTATACTACACTCCAGACTATATTAAACTGCGTTTTAATGCCTACCACATTAAATCATCAGGTATTTCATAATCTGAATAAAAATCATCATCTTCTTCAGCTTGAGTCGAAGGCTCATTACGTAAAATAATATAAGCTTCATCCCGCTGTTTTATTTTATCGGCAACAGGTGCAGGTACAACTTCATATTGCCCATCCAGTTTGACAATAGCAAGCTTGCCTTGTGAAAGATTGTCATGGGTTTCCTGAGTCAAAAAAACACGTTTAATGTTTTTATTATCTTCAAAATTATAAGCCAGATCGTCGCCATTTCCCTTGCTGACTTTATTTACATTAATTAATTGTTTAATTTGAGCAATAATGGCCTTTTGTTGAGCCTTTTCATCACGTTGACGGTTAAGTTCCCGATCCCGTTGCGCTTTATCCTGAATAGCCTTGGCTGCCAACGCCTTTGCCTCATCGACAACAACTTGATTATTACTACGCTGATGTTTCATTTTTTTATGTTTTGCACTTTTGGCTTTATTTGCCTTATTTTTATCAATTAATCCAGCCTTAAGCAGCTGTTCTTGAAGCGCATTTCCCACAAACTCGTCCTCACATTTTTTTTACAACGGTTGAATAACAATGATACATCTTATCACAAACCATTAAAATCTATCCATCATCATAAGAACACAAAACCATGTGTTGACTTGCAAGAATCAGTAACTCTTTAAGTAAAGGGAGATAAGTCAATACAAGCAAAGCGATAAAGATACTGGATAAATGAACGACAAAGAAAGTTTAAAAAAACGGAAATGGCAGCATGATTAGTGAAAAACTTTATATTTCTTTCTTCAAACATTTGAACGTTTGAAGAAAGAAAAAATAATTATTGAGAGACTTGCCCATCCAGAATAATCACTACACGACGATTGATTGCACGCCCTTCTTTCGAGTCATTTGAGGCTTTAGGTTCAGTTTCACCTTTACCAATCGCATCAATTTGATCATCAACAATATTTGTGTTTTGCTCAAGATATACGGCAACCGCTTTTGCACGTCTCTCAGAAAGCCCCTGATTATAAGTTTCAGGGCCTGTGCTATCGGTATGGCCGATAACACTCACATTAGAAGTGAGTTCTCCGCGACCTTTATATTTTGAAATGCGTTCATCAAGAACTGCTTTTGCATCATCTGATAAAACAGCACTGTCAAAAGCAAATAATAATGCTGCCCGAATATTGATTTCCTCAGCCACCGTCGTCGTGAGAGTCACAGCAGTGGGGGCAATCACCAATTCCTGTTCAACAACAACGACAGGTTTTTCATAGCCACATTCTTCTAATTTTTCAGTGGTCTCTTGAAAACGCGAGCGCCAGCATTCACCATAGCTGTTTTTATAAACCTCACCATATGGACTACCCACATAGTCTTCGACAAAACCATCATTAGCAAATGCCATTGGCTGGAATAAAACAGCTGTGAATACTGCTGCTAGAATTGCTTGTTTCTTCATTATTAATTCCCAATTTATCGTTCAAAATATTACTTAACCGCTATACACCTAATATATCAACGGCACAATTTCAACTGAAGCAGAGCTGAGGCATCAAAACACAGGGAAAGACACCTGAACTCTACTCTCATTCAGCCAATTGATGTATGTACCTACTTGGCTTTATAGGTGAATCGTTGTCCGCCGACACTGGCTGCAGCCATTAAACCGCCTTTATAATCAGTAAAAATTGCTACTCCATCATTGTATTTTGTTTGTGTCGCAACACCTGATTTTATAGCAACCGCAGACGCTTGTGCTCCTAAAGCATAACTCCCCTTAATGAAGGCATTATAATCAGACGCTTTCTCAAAAAAGATAATCTCACTATAGGATTCTGCACCTGCTTGCCAGCCTACACTCAGTTGAGTCATAGTGGCTGTACCCGTAATGACACCCTGCTTATAAACCACACCTTTTCCATGAGCACCACCTACAATAAAGCCTGCTTTACCAATTGTGGGGAATACAGCATAACCATAAGCCTGCTTAAAGAAATTTTCGATGGATTTATCTTTAGTAACAAAATGCGCCAATGTTTCATTCGCTTTTACTTCAGCATTTGCATCCCACGCCAATGAGTTTTGACTGGCAATTGACAAAGCAAAAAAGCAGGATATTAAAGTTTTAAATAATAATCTCATATTTATATTTCCTTTTTATTTCAATAAAAACGTTGAAAGTCTTGCCATTTTATTTAACCGTGTAACCTTTACCTTCAAGGCAAGCAGAGTAGGCACGATCGTACTGGCTTCTATTATTAGCATAATTACTGGCTTCTTGTTGTTTCCACTGCTCTGTTTTTTGAGCAGATGCATTATTCGCAGAGCTTTGCCTAACACCGCCAATTAAAGCACCAGCAGCACCTGCATTTCTGGCTGAACGAGAGCTGTCACCAATAATGGCTCCTAATGCCGCACCACCTAATGCACCTCTTACAATACCACCTGATTTTTGCTGCTGAGAAGGAGGGGCGGTTGACGTGGTCGGTACCTTCATGGGATCAAAGCCCGTTTGGCCTTTAGCCCAGCCATAACAGGAAAATTTGTCCTGCTCCATAGTGGCATCACTCTGCCCTTTGGCAGGAAAAATCATTAAGTCAGCCATAGCCATATTCATTACACTAAGCAAAACAACACTGGATAGCCCTAAAGTGATTGAAGTTTTCATTAAATTTTCCTTATCTATTCTGAAATAAACCTGATTATATTCTATTTTTTATTAACAAATACTGAAGATTAAGAATTCACATTAATAATAACTCTTTTTTTTATTATTTCGATGAAGCCAGCAGTCTTTGTAAGACTTAACCTACACAGCGAATAATCTATAAAGTAAAGTGACCAATAAACATTTATATTTTATAAAACAGTTGTTGGTCATATTAAATTAACTTACTATTAATTAGGATGTAAATTTTTTAAAATCAATGTCTCTCATCATAAACTAACATTTTAAGGACTACAAAATGAAAAAACTTTTTGCAGGCTTATTAATCTCCAGTGCGTTATTGACGGGTTGTGCGAGTAACAATTCAGTCACCGAAGATAAATACTCCGGTTTCTTAGATAATTACTCGCTTCTTAAAAAAGTACCCAATGACAAAAGTACGATGGGCTATGTCACGCCAGAGATAGACTGGTCAGATTATAATACCATTATGGTTGATAAAGTACTGGTCATTACCCCGGATGGTGACATGAAAACCGATGGCAAGCTTCTCGTCGCCATCGCTGATAAATTTGAAGAACTCATTAAGCAGGAGCTTGCCAAAGAATTTAAGGTGGTTGATAATGCAGGCGTTGGAACCATTCGTGTTCAAGCAGCAATTACCAGTATTTTTAGCAGTTATGATGATATGAAAGGTTATCAGTACATTCCTATCGCAGCAGCAGTCACAGGTGCTGCCAGAGCTTCAGGAGCTGAAAAGAAAAGTGTACGGGTGATGGCTGAATTTAGAATCCTTGATTCAACTGACGGACAGCTTTTGGCTCAAGCGGTTGATTTAAAAGCAGGTGGTAAAGAACAAGATGAAAATTCTGGAATTTTATTGGCTGATGTTATACCCATTTTGGAACAATGGGCTATCCGTATGACTGATCGTTTAGAAGGCTTAAGAGCTGCGGCTCGTGCCCATAAAATCTGATTTGTTATAAGCATTACTTAATGTCCTGTTAAGAGGAGCGTCCAATGCTTAAGCTGGATCAATGGCTTATATTATTGATTTTAGTCGCTTCTTTTAGATGGGTACAAGCATCTGAACACGCCATCATTCTGCAATACCATCATGTCAGTGACAAAACACCAAAAGTGACCAGCATTTCACCAAAGCAATTTAGCTGGCATTTAGACTATCTTGAACAACAAAAATTTACTGTCTGGCCATTAAGTCAAATTACTCAATACCTCAAACAAGGTAAACCCCTACCAGACAAATGTATTGCCATCACTTTTGATGATGCTTATCGCTCAATTTACACAACTGCATTTCCCTTATTAAAAAAGCGAAACTGGCCCTTTACATTATTTTTAAATACTAATGCCGTAGGCAAAGGTAGAAATAGTTTAAGTTGGCATGAAATTAGAGAAATGAATCATTCTGTCGCCGAAATAGCTAACCATAGCAGCACCCATGCTCATCTGATCCAATATCAAAAGAATGAGTCGTTTAAGCAATGGCAAGAACGGGTGACTAGCGATATTCAAACCGCGCAAAAAACCATTGATCAGCAGTTATCTAATGGAAAAACCATGCCTCCACGATTATTTGCCTATCCTTATGGTGAATATTCACTAGCACTGACTCAAATTATAAGCCAATTAGGTTATTCTGCAGTTGGCCAACAATCGGGGCCTGCAACATTCACAACACCTCAGTCAATGTTACCTCGATTTCCAATGGGTGGAATTTACACAAGCAAAAGTCAGCTGATAGAAAAATTAAAAACGTTCCCTTTACCTTTAATAAAAATGGCAATAGTGGAGCCACAGCTTAAGCTAGCCACTGGACAGGAATATGACAGGCCCATCCTTCAATTAAAGTTCAAACCAGAACACTGGAATAAAAATTTAACTCAGCAATTACAATGCTACGTAAGTGGACAAAGCAAAGCCGTCATTCGCTGGGACAATCAAACGGCTTACATCCAGGCAAAAAAACCATTAAAGGCAGGTCGGAGCCGTTATAATTGTACAGCACCAGTGACTACGACAAATAATGGCAAAGCCCAACAGGGCTTTTATTGGTACAGCCAGTTATGGATCAAGCGAAAGAACAATGGACAATGGTATCAAGAATGATGGGTACCTTTATATTACTGCGCAAACCCGCCTGACGCATTTGTCTGTGACCTTCTGGTGTCTGACGGTCTAATACACACCCATTCCGTTATAATGCATTTTACTATTTAATTAAATACTTATATGATAAATAGAATTATATACAAAATAGTGTTAATAGGTCTCGCATGAAGTTTGGCATCACAATCGTCTTTTTATTTATCTCTGCAAGCGCATGGTCAGCAGATGCCCCCCAATACAACAATAATTATTACCCCGATTATGCTTATAATAATCATTACAACCGTTATTATCAAAACTCATATACACAGCCTTCATATTACTCAAATGCCTACTCTTACGAAAATGCTTATCAGCAAGGCTATTACCTGGTACCCAATCCAACGGTTCAGAATCAATATGGCTATTACACAGCACCCGCTTATCAACCACCTGTTTATTACACGCCAATTTATCCAGCGCCTGCTTATCAAGCTCCTTATTCAAACGCCAATCAAGGGCAAGCTAATGTACCCCAGACTCGCTCTAACACTGAGCCATCTGCGGTCAGTTCAGCAAAAACAAAACCAATAAAAAAACCCATTATTAAAGCCGAAGATAAAGCTAAAAAAACCGTTCAATTACCCAGAAAAAGTTTCAAAAAACGTACTCACTCTGAGCGAAACAAACAGTTCTTAAAGCAGATATTGCCTTTGGTTATCAATGAAAACAAGCAAATTCAGAAGAACCGAACTCATTTGATGTCTATTTTCAAGTCATTAAATCAAGCACACTCCATTTCAAGAGAAAACAGTCATTGGCTTAATACTATTGCAAAAAAATACAGGGTTTCAGGTAACATCTCTAAGGATTCAGAATTACAAAAAGAACTATTAAAGCGTGTCAATGGCATTTCTCCTGCGATGGCACTGGCACAAGCAGCCAATGAATCAGCCTGGGGGACATCACGTTTCAGCAGACAGGGCAACAATTTATTTGGAATTTGGACCTATAATGAAAAAATAGGAATTAAGCCACTTAAACGTGCCCCTGGGAAAAAGCATTTTGTCCGTAAATTCAGTTCCTACCAGGAGTCTGTGACTGTCTACATGCATACATTAAACTCTCATTCAGCCTATAAAAAACTCAGAGAGATTCGACACAAGGCTGTTTTAAACAATGAAAAATTATCAGGCTATGAATTAGCCAAAGGGTTAGAGAAATACTCTGCTAAGGGTCAGGATTACATCAAAATGATTCAGTCAATGATCAATAATTATGATTTAGAAAATCTGGCACTTGCAAGCATAAAGCTTAATAATTTAAGTCTTAATAACATGCCCATCTCTGAAGTGGCATTCAACTAAAATATTGTGATGTTCATCCTTTTTAAAATCGTATAATTTACAAGAAATTCAAATATGTTAAGTTCAAATATCTGGCAATTTTTGATAGGATAAATAGAAATATAGATTTCTAAATCAAAAGTAATCAGGAGTGGCTCAATGAGACAGGACCGAGAGCATAAGAGTGTCGCTGCTTATTTATGTGGTTATATTAGTCATATGCCCGCGCGCCTGGATTTATTGCAAAGTGTCACAGGACTCATTCTTGCCTTATTTATTGCCGCTCACCTCCTCTTTGAAGCCAGTATACTGATCAGTAAAGAGGCAATGTACGCAGTCACAAAATTATTTGAAGGCTATTACTTCTTTGGTGAAGCCTACCCAGGTATAATTTCTTTTCTAGCAGCCGCCATCTCTGTTATTTTTATCTTACATGCCTTGACGGCCATCCGCAAATTTCCCTCTAGCTATCGACAATATAGACTGTTTATGAGTCATATGCACCGATTTCAGCATGGTGATACAACTCTATGGTTTTATCAGGCTGTCACAGGCTTTATGATGTTTTTTCTCGGCTCAGTACATTTGTACATGATGATGACTGTGCCTTCAAACATTGGTCCTTATGCATCTGCAGATCGAATCTACAGCGATTGGTTGTGGCCTCTGTATTTGTTACTTTTAATCAGTGTCATTCTTCATGCTGCCATAGGCATATATCGACTGACTCTAAAATGGGGTTTCTTTGAGGGGAAGGCTGGAGGTAAAAGCAAAACTATAAAACAAAAACACCAGAAAATGAAAAAAATAATGTTCGCAACAGCCTTTGTTTATATGAGTATAAGTGTGATGTCACTGGGTACTTACATGCTTATAGGATATCAGCATTCTGATAATGCAGGTGAGCGTTATCATACACAGAATGAATCTCAAGCAAAGACCGAACCTTTGTCCCCCAATAAGGTAAAGTAATGAAAATAACCTATACAGATGTTTTGGTGATTGGCGGTGGTCTCGCGGGTTTAAGAACAGCAACAGGTGTAAAGGCCCGAGGGCATGATGTCATTGTGCTTAGTTTAGTACCACCCAAACGTTCACACTCAGCTGCAGCACAAGGCGGAATGCAAGCCAGCCTGGCAAATTCTGTCATGGGTCAGGGTGATAATGAAGACATTCATTTTGAAGATACAATAAAAGGCAGTGATTGGGGTGCCGATCAAAAAGTGGTGCGAATGTTTGTTAATACTGCCCCAAAAGCAATTAGAGAACTAGCAGCCTGGGGAGTCCCCTGGAGCAGGGTCAAACGCGGTGATCGTCAAGCCATTATTAATGCAGAAAAAGTCACTATTTCTGAGCAAGATGAAGCACACGGACTCATCACTGCTCGGGATTTCGGTGGTACTAAAAAGTGGCGGACCTGTTATACCTCCGATGGCACAGGTCATAGTATGCTTTATGCTATGGATAATAAAGCCCATGAGCAAAAAATTGAAGTTCAGGAGCGAATGGAAGCAATTGCCCTGATCCATGAAAATAAACGGTGTTATGGCGCTATTGTCAGAAATCTCATGACAGGTGAATTGACAGCCTATGTGGCAAAAGCCACCACTATTGCTACTGGTGGTTATGGAAGAATTTACAGTGTTTCAACCAATGCAGTGATATGTGAAGGCATGGGCCAGGCTATTGCACTGGAAACAGGTGTTGCCACTCTTGGCAATATGGAAGCCATCCAGTTTCACCCGACGGCGATTGTTCCCGTTGGGATTCTAACCACAGAGGGCTGTCGTGGTGATGGCGGGGTACTAAGAGATGTGGATGGATATCGATTTATGCCCGACTATGAGCCTGAGAAAAAGGAACTGGCATCAAGAGATGTGGTCTCCAGACGAATGATAGAACACATGCGTAAGGGTAAAGGTGTTTCTTCTCGTTATGGCGATCATCTCTGGCTTGATATTACTCTTCTGGGTCGTGAACATATTGAAAAAAATCTGCGTGAAGTCAAAGAAATCTGTGAAAAATTTCTGGGAATCGATCCTGCTGAAGAATGGATACCTGTACGTCCCACACAACATTATTCAATGGGTGGTATTCGCACCAAACTAACAGGAGAATCACAAACCCTAAAGGGTTTATACGCTTGTGGTGAAGCTGCTTGCTGGGACATGCACGGCTTTAATCGACTGGGTGGAAACTCAGTCAGTGAAACGGTAGTTGCAGGTATGCTGGTCGCTGAATACATTGCTGATTATTGCGATGACAAAGCCAGTTCTGTTGATATCAGCAGCCAGACAATTGAGTCCTTTATGGATCAGGAAAAAGAAAAAATCGAATCATTATTAAATCATAAAAAAGGTGAAGACGCTTATCAATTACGTGAATCAATGGAAAAAATCATGATGGAAAAAGTCGGTATTTTTCGAAATGGTGCTGATCTTGAAAGTGCAGTGATAGAACTTCAGGCATTGTATGAGCGCAGTCATAATATTGAAGTCAAACGTTCAAAATCAAGAGCAGCCAACCCAGCTTTGGTTAATGCCTATCGCACGCAGCGTATGATTAAAATTGCTTTAACTGCAGCGTATGGTGCATTATTAAGAACTGAAAGCCGAGGTGCACATTCCAGAGAAGACTATCCTGAGCGCAATGATAAAGACTGGCTCAAACGCACCATAATGAGCTGGCCAGCAACAACCAACAAAGCCAACACGAATACTTCAAAGAGTTTACCTGACGTCAGCTATGAAGATCTTAATATTGAAGAAATGGAATTGCCACCAGGATTTAGAGGTTATGGTAAAGACATGACTATCAAACATCCCACAAGTATTATACGTCAAAAGCAAGTTGAGAAAATACAAGAGAACAATAACCAACAAGGACTGGATCGATTTAAAGCACAGAATAAGTTCATGCCTTATGAAAACTTGTTGCCTGAAAAATATCGTGGAAGAAATGAACGCTTAACTGAACGCTTTAATGACGATGACGATGAAGTTAAAGGCATAGACAATGAAAAATAATAAAGAGCGTCAGTTAAAAATCAGTATATTGCGCTTTGATCCTCATATCAAAGGTGACAAACCTCGCATGGAAAGCTATGAAATTGAAGAAGCGCCAGGCATGACCCTGTTTATTGCCTTAAATGATATTCGTCAACATCATGATGCCTCACTGAAATTTGATTTTGTCTGCCGTGCTGGCATTTGTGGCAGTTGTGCCATGATAATTAATGGTAAACCCGATCTTGCCTGTCGGACTTTGACCAAAAAATTGCCCGCAGAAATCACCCTGGCTCCCCTGCCCGTTTTTGAATTAATTGGCGACTTGTCTGTGTTTACTGGTAACTGGATGCGCGGCCTCAACGAACGTCTCGAAGCCTGGGTTCATGAGCAAGAAGAAATCGATTTTAATCGTCTGGAACAACGCATGGAGCCAGAACTCGCTGACGAAATTTATGAACTGGATCGCTGTATTGAATGCGGTTGCTGCGTCGCTGGCTGTGGCACCATTCAAATGCGAGAAGAATTTGTCGGTGCTGTCGGCTTAAATAAAATAGCACGTTACCAACTCGATCCCAGAGATAAGCGAACCGATAGAGACTACTATGAACTCATCGGTGATGAGGATGGTGTGTTCGGCTGTATGACCTTGCTTGGCTGTGAAGATGTTTGTCCCAAAGATCTGCCATTACAATCAAAAATTGCCTATCTGCGGCGTAAAATGCTGGAAATTGGTTTAAAATCGGATACACACTCTTGCTAAAGCCAATTGTTTTACGACTATTGCAGTAATTTAGGGTGCCTAAAAATTTAAGTAAGGTTATCATTTTATGCCAATGGTGCAGGTGACACTCTTAAGACTTCATCAACGGTTGTCACTCCTTTTGCAATTTTTTGAGCCCCACTTAAGCGTAAGGGTTTGTATCCATCCTTCATAGCCTGGCGACGCAACTGTTCCCGGCCAGCATCTTTACTGAGCAGATGCTTAAATTCTTGAGTCAATGACAGCATTTCAAAAAGGCCCACACGTCCTAGATAACCTGTATTTCGGCATTCAAGACAGCCTACGGGTTCATATATTTTCTTAGGCAGTTCACTTTTCCAAGGTTTAACCATATCGACCCATACATCTTTCTCAAGTGGTACTTCTTGCTTGCAGTGCGGACAAAGCGTTCTAACCAACCGTTGGGCCATAATACCAATAATAGTTGAGTGAATAAGATAAGGCGGTACTCCAATATCCTGTAGTCGGATCAATGCTGACAGTGTATCATTGGTATGTAATGTGGATAAGACCAAGTGTCCCGTCAGCGATGCCTGAATAGCCATTTCTGCGGTATCTTTATCTCTGATTTCACCAATCATGATAATATCAGGGTCTTGACGCATCAAAGTCCTGATCCCCTGAGCAAAGTCGAGTTCAAGTTTTTGCTGAACCTGCATTTGATTAAACATAGGTTCAATCATTTCAATGGGATCTTCTACTGTACAGACATTAACTTCAGGTTTTGCCAATTGGCGTAATGTCGTATACAAAGTGCTTGTTTTGCCCGAGCCCGTAGGTCCAGTCACGAGAATAATACCATTGGGTTGCTTGATCATATTCTGCCAGACTTTGTGCTCCTGTTTGCCAAAACCAAGGGATTCAAAGCCACGTTGCAATACTTCCGGATCAAAAATCCTCATCACGAGTTTTTCACCAAATGCCGTCGGCATAGTAGACAGTCTGAGTTCTATTTCTGTACCTGAAGGTGTTTTTGTTTTTATACGACCATCCTGTGGGCGACGTTTTTCTGAAACATCCATACGCCCCAGAATTTTAATACGACTCGAAACTGCGTTCATGACTGCGGCTGGTATTTCATAAACCTGCTGCATTACACCATCAATTCGAAAGCGTACATTGGCCTGCTCCCTTCTGGGTTCCAGATGAATATCACTGGCACGTTGTTCAAAGGCGTATTGCAATAACCAGTCAACAATTCTCACAATATGATTATTGTCAGCATCCAGATTGCCAGCACGTCCCATTTCAATTAATTGTTCAAGATTCTGAATACCTTGAAGCTCATCATCTGACTGATATTCAGCCTGTGTGACTGATTTAGACACACTGTAAAATTCCACCAGGAAATGAGTCAGATCATCTGGATTGCAGAGTAGCAATTCTATTTTTTTGCCTGAAATACGCTCAATTTCTGCTTGCCAATCCAATTCAAAAGGTTGAGCAGTTGCGACATAAACCGTATCAAAAGTGACTTCAACGGGCAATATATTGAAATTTTTTGCATAAGAAAAAGACATAAGAGATGTCACACTATGAACATCTGTGACCAGAGGATCGATTCGCTTAACGCTGATTCCTGTTTTATCGGACAGCCATTGAATTAACTCTGCCATTGAAATTAAACGTTCAGGATGAGAGCAATTTTTCCAACCTCTATCCGTAATCACTAAAAAAGGATGCTGTTTAGAGTATTGATTATTTTTATCTAAAGCTCTTAGAACTTGAGCGTTTTCTTTGGAAACCAGACCATCAATGATCAGTTGCTCAAGCACTTTATAGAGATCAAGTTTGCCATTTGCTTGTGTGAGTTGATTGTTATACATTCCCAGACAGTTTCCTAAGCCTTTAAAATTAAAATAATGATATACTACGCTTGTTTGTACAACAACTGTTGACACCACTAACAATGTCACAAGTCACACTCTAGCCATTAATAACATTTAAAGATATGCCAAAACTCGTTCTTTTTAACAAACCCTATAACGTCTTATGTCAATTCACTGATAATGATGAAAAACAAGCATCTAATAGGGAAAATTTATCCGATTATTTATCCATAGAAAAAGTGTACCCTGCTGGACGCCTGGATCGTGATAGCGAAGGCTTATTATTATTGACCGACTCTGGAACATTGCAACATCAGATTGCTCATCCTAAGCATAACAAAGAAAAATCTTATTGGGTACAAGTTGACGGGGCAATCAATAAGCAGGCAATGAAGCTACTTAAAAAAGGCGTTCAGCTTAAGGATGGGCTCACTCTACCCGCAAAAGCAAGAATCATAAATGAACCCAAGCTCTGGCCCAGAACACCAGCTGTTCGGTTTCGCAAAGACATTCCCACTTCCTGGATAGAATTAACCATTTCAGAAGGAAAAAATCGTCAGGTCAGGCGAATGACGGCTGCTGTCGGCTTCCCAACACTTCGCCTAATCCGACATCGAATAGGAGAATGGTGCTTGAATGATCTTCAACCTGGAAAATACACTATTTTAACCATAGCCAAAGGAAATACTTGAGGTGTATAGAGACCATCACTCAGTTTTTTTTTATTTATCAGCATTATTACTCTTACTGACCACTAACATCACCCAGGCGGATGTTTTTGTCAAAGATGAGATTATCACCGAACCCGATATTAATCATTTTTCTATGTGTCATGCTCATGGCTGTAAAGAAGTTGAACAATTATCACTGACACCAATTGAATGGCAAAAAATTAAACAACATTTCCTGCCGACTGCTCACTCAGCTGAAGCAGAAAGAATTCAAGTAGCCAATGCCATTGCCGAATTTGAACAAATTATTGGAATTAAAACAGATACCACTCATGACAAAGCGGGCTTATTTGAATCCATGGGTTCTTATGGTCAATTGGATTGCATTGATGAATCAACCAACACCACCACTTATTTACTCATTTTAGAAAAGCAGGGCTTGTTGAAATGGCATCAGCCTATGGATCATGTCACTCGTGGATTTTTCCTTTTTGGCTGGCCTCATAGCTCTGGTGCCATGCGAGAAATGACTTCTGCTGATAATGCCTCAGAATCTGAATTTGCTGTTGATTCCTGGTTTGAAGATAATGGCAAGCGTCCCCATATTATACCATTATCACAATGGCGTTCTGGCTGGACACCAGAAAATGACCCATCCAGACCATAATTAAGACAATGACCAAACAAGCAGACAATATTATTAATCACTCTTTTGATACCACACAAAACACTATTGTTGTGGGTCTTTCTGGTGGTGTTGATTCATCCGTGACAGCCCTATTGCTAAAACAACAAGGATTGGATGTTTCCGCTATCTTCATGAAAAACTGGAACGAGGATGACGACGAAGGTTATTGTCCTGCTGAAGAAGATTTTGCTGATGCACAAAGTATTGCTGCAGAGTTGAATATCCCTTTTCATGGCGTCAATTTTGCACCTGAGTACTGGGATAATGTTTTTTCTTACTTTTTATCTGAATATAAAGCAGGACGAACTCCTAACCCCGATATTCTGTGTAATAAAGAAATCAAATTTAAAGTATTTCTGGACTACGCGCTTGCCCAGGGAGCAAAAAAAATTGCCACGGGTCATTACGCACGGGTAAAAGAAGAAGACGGGCAATTTTATTTACTCAAGGGTAAAGATAATAATAAAGATCAAAGTTATTTTCTGTATACTTTAGGACAATATCCCCTGTCCAAAACCTTATTTCCTGTCGGTGAGTTAGAAAAGCCTGAAGTACGCCAACTGGCTGAAGAGTTTCATTTAGCCACCTGGGATAAAAAAGACTCAACAGGCATTTGTTTCATTGGAGAACGAGATTTTTCAAAATTTCTCAGTCAATATCTGCCAGCCAAGCCTGGAGATATGGTGACACCTGACGGTGAAATAGTAGGACAGCATCAGGGTCTTATGTATCACACTCTGGGTCAACGAAAGGGACTTGGCATTGGCGGGCGTCAATCAGACAAAGATGCCAGCAAGAAAAACGCTGGGCTTCCCTGGTTTGCAGCTCAAAAAGATTTAGATAAAAATCAATTAATTGTGGTTCAGGGAAAAGATCACCCTCTTCTTTACAGCCAAAAGCTGAGCGCCTCAAATTTACACTGGGTCAGTGGAATTGCACCCACGCCCCCTTTTAAGTGCACGGCAAAAACTCGATACCGCCAGCCTGATCAGGCTTGCACTATTACTGAATTTAGTACAAGCACTGAAATATTGCCTGAAAGAATGAAGAATGGCACAGAAAATTCTGCAAATTGTGTGGTAAAATTTGATTCGCCCCAATTTGCGGTCACACCAGGACAATCCGTTGTTTTTTATCAAGATGAGATTTGCCTTGGCGGTGGTGTGATTGACTGACAAGCCAAACATTAATGAGAACACAAGACTAATAGAGAAACCAGTTTGACAATTGAACATTTAACCCCCATGGAAGAACGTACCATTGCACTGGCAGGCATTTTTCAAAACTGCCATCAGGTACAACAACTGGCAAGCACAGGGAAAGTCGATTCTTATGTATTGGACATTGCCGTTAAGGCCATCTTAAATACTGAGCCTGAAAACACGTTGCAAGTATTTCAGGGCATTTCAGGAATACGTGAAGGTCTGACTATTGTTCAACAACAATTAGGGAATTCTGACACTAAAAGAGATACTGAGCTGACCCGCTATTCCATCAGTGTTCTTTTTTTAGCAAACAAATTGCTCAAAAACAAGTCAATGTTGAAACAATTGAGTGATGGTATCGAAAAAGCCCAAAATCAGGTTGAACACTTTGGGCTTGATCATGAAAATATCTATGCCAGCCTGGGGGGACTTTATTCGGATACCATCAGCAAGCTGAATCCTCGGATAATGGTTTCTGGCGAGCCCGAGATCTTAAACAATTCAGATAATGCCAATAAAATACGTAGTTTATTGCTGAGCAGTATCCGCGCTGCAGTACTCTGGCAACAACTGGGCGGCAATCGTTGGCAACTACTATTAAAGCGTAAACAAATCGTTAATATCGCTAAGCAACTCACTCAATAATCAGCATGACAATAAATAAAACCAGTCACTTTAGAGACTTGGAAATTATAAAGTTTCCAGGGCTCTTAGATCCACATGAACTTTTAGATTGCCTTTTGGTCTAAAAAAAACAAAACACACACATAAAAAGAAACCTATAGAAAAACATGAGCCTATATCAACAAATTACACACGCAAGAGATTGTTTAAGAAAAAAAATTATTGGCCAGGAAGCACTGGTCAATAAATTGTTCATTGCCCTTCTAGCGGACGGTCATTTATTAGTCGAAGGGGCTCCAGGTTTAGCAAAAACCCGAGCAATTAAAGAGCTTGGCGATCTCATTGAAGCCGATTTTCATCGAGTTCAGTTTACACCTGACCTATTGCCAGCGGATCTAACGGGCACGGAAATATACAGACCACAAGATGGCTCTTTTCATTTCCAAAAAGGGCCTCTATTTCACAACCTTCTTTTAGCTGATGAAATCAACCGTGCGCCAGCAAAAGTTCAATCAGCACTATTAGAAGCAATGGCTGAAAAACAAATTACTGTGGGGAGAGAAACTTACCAATTACCCAAATTGTTTATGGTTATGGCAACCCAAAACCCCATTGAACAAGAAGGCACTTACCCACTTCCAGAAGCCCAGCTCGATCGTTTTTTAATGCATATCAGTATTGGTTATCCCAGTCAGGATGCCGAAAAAGCCATTTTAGATCTTAATAGGCAAGAAGCCCAACAAGCACTTTTAAATACTTCTGATGGCATTTTAAGCGATAATCAAACAGCCGTTATCTCACAACAAGTGTTATTTGCAGCTCGACATGAAATACTGAACATTCATATGAGCTCTGAAGTTGAGGCCTATTTATTAAAAATCATTCTCGCTACACGTGACCCTGCACCTTATGATAAAAATCTGGCTAAGTGGATAAACTATGGTGTCAGCCCCCGAGCAACCATTGCACTGGATCGTTGTGCCCGTGCTCATGCCTGGCTGGCGGGCAAAGATTATGTTGCTCCCTCTGATATTCAAGCGGTTGTCCCTGACATCTTCCGTCATCGCCTGCTATTATCTTTTGAGGCAGAAGCCAATGGTATTGATACCGATTATTATATTAATAAGTTACTCAGCTACATTGCAGTACCTTAGGTTCAGAACTAAGTTCTAAACCTACGCTTAAAATTAGGTTTTAAACGTAGGCCTGCTTTTCTTTAATACAAGAGTATCTAAAAAACCGTCAATGAGCATCTGGAAAAACAAACAAACAGACACAACTGATACTGATAAAAGTACCCGTGCAACTGAAGTTGATTTGCAAGGATTGATCCAACTACGCTATCAATCTTCTCATCTATCTCTTGGCTCTCAACGTAAAGCTTTTTCATCACTATCAGGCAATTACAGTTCACCATTTAAAGGTCGTGGACTGAATTTTGATGAAGTCCGCCCTTATCAACCTGGCGATGATATCCGAAATATTGACTGGAATGTCACTGCAAGAACAGACAAGGTGCATACTAAAGTTTTTCAGGAAGAACGGGAACGTCCAGTCTTTATTATTGTCGATCTCAGCAGCAGCATGTATTTTGGTACCCGCCATTGCTTAAAATCAGTCACTGCAGCAAAAGCAGCCGCACTCTTTGCATGGGATGGTGCGGATAATAATAATCGTATTGGTGGTTTGGTATTCAATGAAACCAGTCATATGGAAATGCGTCCTAAGGGTGGTCACCGAGGTGTTTTACGGTTTCTAAAATTACTATCCGATTTCCATAATAAGAATCATAACAAAAGTCACAGCCAAGCAACGCAGTCCAATACAGAAGCCTTAAATACCGAGCTATTATTTGCCCGTATTCAAAAAGTGATTCACCCAGGCAGTATCATCCTGTTTGCCAGTGATTTTATTCAAATGAATGAAGCATGCTTAAAACACATACGCTATATTGCCAGACATAATGATTTACTGATCACACATATATTTGACTCTTTGGAAACACAACTGCCTCCACCTGGGCAGTATGGTATCAGCAATGGTTTGCAACATCAGTCCATTGATACTCGGGACAATGCGCTTAGAGATTCATTTCATGAACTCTTTCAAACCAAGATGAATGAGATTGAACAGTTTTGTATCAAGAATAGAATTCATCTGATTAACCTGGCCACTCACGATAAAGTAGCCGATCAATTTCTTGCCGCTTTAGGTAAAGATCAAAGTGTTCGTAGAATTGCCAGGAGTCGACACTGATTATGGCAACACCCACTCAACCTTTAATGCAAGGGGTACAATTTGATCCTGGCAAACTGGTCGACATACAATTACCCGATACCATTGCCTTCTGGCCTGTGGCTCCAGGCTGGTGGATCCTACTGGGAATTATTGTTGTTATTCTGTTACTGGTCATTTACCTAATCAAAAGAAAACCAACAGTTCCTGCACCAACGAGTAAAGAACTAAAGTCACAAGCCATGGTCGAGTTGGACTCTATCAAGAAACACTATGAATCACAAAAACCGTCTCTCTCTGGCAAGGAACTGAATGCTCATACACATAAGATAGTAAAAAAATTATCTATTTTTTTACGCCGTTATGCACTTTCACTTTATCAAAGAGATGATGTTGCCTCTTTAACCAATGAACAATGGCTCATTCTACTGGATAAACTCATTGCCGAGCAAACAGACTCAAGTTTCTCTTCTGAAATAAAGCATGGTCCTTTTACCAATCAGTTTTCAGAATTGTTAACTCAAGTCCCTTATCAATCCGACCAGAAAGCGATAGATAAACAACAACTTGATGACTTATTGGCCACATCAGAAGAGTTAATCAACAATAGCTTTAAACGCTTCACACCCTCTAAACTGGAAGCAAAAGAACACATTAAAACAAAGGAAGTTGAAAAAATGGAGCACAATCATGTATAGTTTTGATTGGCCCTGGATGTTTACTCTACTGCCTTTACCTGCTCTTTTTTATGCTTTTAGTCAGTCTGCAGAGATTAATCAAAAGCAGGCCCTTAAAGTGCCTTTTTATACACAACTACAAGTTCTTTCAAATCATTCTACAAGTCAAAATATAAACAATATATCACCATTACTTATTTTGGCTTTTTTAGCCTGGATTTTTCTTATTACAGCCACTGCCCAGCCCAAATGGTCGGGTGAAGCCATTGAAATTCCAGTCAGTGGTCGCGATCTCATGCTGGCCGTTGATATTTCCGGAAGTATGGAAACAGCCGATATGTTCTTTGCTCAAGATGCTGTCAACCGTCTGGTTGCAGTTAAATCGGTTTTACAGCCCTTTATTCAGCAACGCGAAGGCGATCGGATGGGCTTAATTTTATTTGCTGATCACGCTTATTTACAAACACCATTAACATTTGATCGAAAAACCATCGAAAAAATGCTCCATGAATCATTCATTGGTATGGCAGGATCAAAAGCAACGGCAATAGGTGATGCAATTGGTTTGGCCGTTAAACGACTTAAGGATTTACCTGTTGATCAGAGTGACTCGCGAGTGTTAATTATATTAACCGATGGTTCAAACAATGCAGGAATCGATCCAATAACGGCAGCAAAGCTAGCCAAACAAATTGGCATAAAAATTTATACCATTGGATTCGGTGCAGACGAAATGATAGTACGTTCATTCTTTGGGCGTCAACGTGTTAACCCTTCTCGTGATCTGGATGAAAAAACATTAAAACAGGTAGCAGAAACAACAGGTGGACAATATTTTCGGGCCCGAGATACCGAAGAACTGCTAAAAATTTACCAAACGCTAGACCAGTTGGAACCAGTTGAGTCTGATAACCTGACTTATCGTCCTAGCAAATCACTTTTTTATTGGCCTCTATCCATTGCAGTTATGATCAGTATTTTTATTTTATTAGCCAGACTTCCTATGTCTAATATTAGCGTTCAAGCAAAGAGGAAAGTCTAATGTTAGAGACTTTTCATTTTCTTCGTCCTGAATGGCTGATGGCCATTCCTCTGGTTGCAGTCCTGTTATATTTTGTATTAAAGCAATCCAGTCATAATAGTGGCTGGGAAGATATTTGTGATCCTGTACTCTTACAGTACCAACTGGCACAGCAAAATAATCAACCAACAAAATCCTTACGCATCTTTAGTTGGACTCTGCCCTTTTTCTTTTTAATTGCTTTATTTGCACTTGCTGGACCAACCTGGGAAAAAAAAGAGCAGCCCGTTTTTCAGCAAGGCAATGCATTGGTTATTATTTTGGATTTATCACTTTCCATGAATGCCAAAGATTTGAAACCGTCACGACTTGAACGAGCAAAACTCAAACTGATTGATATTCTTCAACAAAAAAAAGAAGGACAAACGGCACTCATTGCATTTGCTGGTGATGCTCATACCGTTAGCCCATTAACCATTGATAACAAAACAATCATATCATTACTGCCCTCTCTTGATTCATCAATTATGCCGTTAACAGGCTCCAATTTATTCGATGCATTAACAACAGCAAAACAATTATTCAAAAATGCAGGTTTTACCCAGGGTGATATATTGCTTCTGAGCGATGGCATTGATGCCTCTCAACAAAAGACACTGAAAAAAAGTATTAAACAATTAAGACAACAGGGATATCATTTTTCTGTCATTGGAATAGGAAGTAAAACAGGTTCTCCAATACCTCAACCTCGCCAGGGCGGCTTTATTAAGGATAATTCGGGTCAAGTAGTACTTAGCAAATTAGAACCCGCATCCTTAAAAACATTAGCCAATATCGGTGGTGGCACTTATCATAAATTATCATTAGATGATAGTGACTTTCAAAACATTTTAGATCGGGGTATTGATCAATCAAACAATCTTATTGATCAAGATACACAACTTGAACAGTGGGTTGATGCAGGTGTTTATTTTAGCCTGCTGTTAATTCCTATGGCCTTATTGAGTTTTAGAAAAGGATTACTCAGTCTTTTTTTATGCCTGTCAGTGACTGCTACTTTTATCAGTGAACCTGCAAAAGCCGAACCAGAGACCACCACAAGTATCAAGAAACAGGTGTGGACTAAAAACTTGTGGTCCACACCAAATCAACAAGGCCAAAAATCATTTAATGCCCAGAACTACCAGAGTGCTGCTGATAGTTTTTCAAATCCAAAATGGAAAGCAAGTGCTCATTATCGAACTGGAAATTTTGAACAAGCCTTAGAACAATTTTCACAATCAGATGATGCTGCCAGCCTTTATAATAAAGGTAATACTTTGGCAAATATGAACAAACTTGAGGAAGCCGTTAACGCTTACGAAGATGCCGTAAAAAAAGCATCAGAAGCTGATGCAGATAAGTCCAATAAAAATCAACGTGTCGTTGAAGATGCCAGTAAAAATCTCGAATATATCAAGAAAATTTTAGAGCAACAAAAACAACAACAGTCTGAAAAAAATTCTGATAAGCAAGAAGAAGAGTCCGAACAGCAATCTGAAAAGCAAGATCAGGAACAAGAAAAGAGTGCTGACGATGCCTCTAAAAGTAACGAATCCAATTCCGATCAATCCGAAGATAAAGAATCTGAAGATTCAAAATCTGAAGGTGCTGACTCAGGAGAAAAACAAAAAGAAAGTTCTGATTCAGACAATAAATCCGATTCACAAGAGCAAGACAGCCAAAACAATGAAAGTAACGAACCTGAAGAAGCTAAAGCATTTGAAGATCAAAAAGAAGAGGCTCCAGAAGATAATGCGAACAATAATCCTCAATCTGAACCTTTGAAAAAAGATGAAAGCGATCAGGAAAATACCGACAGCGCACAAGATGATGTTCTATCCCAACTTAGCCAGGAAGAACAACAATCACTCAAACAGTGGTTACAACGTATTCCAGATAATCCTGGTGAGCTATTACGCATTAAGTTTCGAAACAATACGCTTTTAAAACAAAAAAATTCAGGCTCTACAGAAAGACAGTACGAGGGAAATCCATGGTAAGGTTCAATCAGCAGTTGGAAGGAATATCATTTAATTGGGTACGCTTATTCAGTGTATTTTCATGTCTATTTCTATTATTGCAAACCAGCATGGCCCTTGCTGAAGTGACAGCATCAACAGAACGAACGGTTTTAAGTATCGATGAAACACTGGTTTTAGAAATTAAATCTGAAAATAATTCTGGTTCACCTGATTTTAGCGAAATTGAAGATGACTTTCAGATAATGGGCCGAAATCAAAGTCAAAACTACAGTTTCATCAATGGTCAAGCCTCTCGAACTCACACCTGGAATATTACTTTATTACCTAAAAAAACAGGTGAGATTACAATTCCAGCCATTAAAGTTGGCAAAGAAACCACTGACCCCATTCACCTTATCATCCAAAAACAATCTCCCACACCTGAGGTTGATGGCAAAGAGGTTTTTCTTAAAATCACTATTAATGATAAAGCGAGTACTGAATTAAAAGAGAATATCCCCTTTTATGTGCAACAACAAATTATTGTCACAGTCAAATTATTCCACCGTATTCGTTTTTCAAATGCCTCATTAAGTGAACTGGAGTTAAGTAATACTGTCATTGAAAAACTCGGTAATGATGCCAATTATAACAAAACGATAGCAAACCATCGCTACAACATCATTGAGCGACGTTATGCCGTTTATCCTCAACAGAGTGGACCGTTAACCATTCCAGCATTGACATTTTCAGGTAATGCAGAAATCAGCCAAAATTTTTCTCTTTTCTCTCGACCTGGTCGACAAATTATCAATCGAACCAAACCTATAATGTTGACTATTTTACCCATACCAGACAGTTATACTGGAAAAATTTGGCTACCTGCGGAAAGTCTTAAAATTGAATCTGACATTATTGAAGATGCCAATTCAATATTGGCAGGTGAAGCTGTCACACGAAATATTATTGTCAAAGCACAAGGACTTTTGGGTTCACAATTACCTGTTACCAGCGTGGCATCCTCCAAAAATTTGAAAACTTACCCTGATAAAGAAAAACTGAGTAACCAGCTTGTTAATGGTAACGTCATTGGAATTCGACATGATACTGTCGCTATTATCCCATTAAAGTCAGGGCCTTTTCGCTTGCCTGAAATTAAGATTGACTGGTGGAATACGAAAACCAATCAACAGGAAACGACTCGACTGCCTGCACGAACTTTTCTTGCACAAGCCAATCCTGAAAACACACAGGAAACTCAAAAAAGTACTCCAGTTTCTGTTGCAAAAAACAAACAACCTGATGGCAGCTTATTTCAAGACACAAATAACAACAATATCAATACAGGCCAGTCTCAACAAACAGAAGTCAAAACTATTGAAAAAGTGATTTATAAAAATGTGAGTCTGACCAAAAACCTCTGGTTTTGGATCAGTATTTCATTATTTGTTGTCTGGCTTATAACGCTGACCTTATTCATTGTTGCCAATTCAAACAATAAAAAAGCATCCAATAAAAAGAATAATGTTAATTACAACCACTCTAACAACAAGCATAAAAATTATCTGCAAAGCATTTATGATGCCTGCCTGGATAATAATGCCAATAAAGCAAGCAAAGCATTAATTCAGTGGGCAAAATTCTATTACAAGCAACCCATGTTATCTGGGTTAGCCGCTATTATTCAACTCATTGATGATGAACACCTAAGTAATGCAATTAATCAACTGGAAAGTTCTCAGTATTCAGAGGAGAAACACACTTGGAATGGAGAAACACTGAGTTCAGCACTGACACTTTTTATCAAGCAAAACCAGTCACAAGAAAATAATATGGGGAACAAAGAAAAGGCCTTTTCTTCTTTGAACCCATAAACTCATCTAGCAAAGAGCTTAGATACAATAACTCTACGTTGGTTGCAATAAACTGAATGTAATAATGCTTAAACAAGTGTAAAGCTATGAATAAAACTGCAGATATAAGTTGGATGGTGAGTGGTGAACCATTTTCTGAACAATTTCAGGATTTTTATTTTTCCACTGATGGTGGATTACAAGAAACAGAGTATGTTTTTTTAAAACAAAATGGTTTCCCTCAACGCTTTAAACAGCTAAAAAACACACCTGAAAATAATATATTTAAAATTGGTGAAACAGGTTTTGGTACAGGATTAAATTTTTTGGTGACAGCCTACCATTGGCTACAAACAAAGAATTCTAACTGTACTTTAGAATACACTGCTGTTGAAAAATACCCTCTAACAAAATTGCAGTTGATCCAAGTTTATGACACGTTTAAGAATACCTGGCCGCAATTGTCACTTTGTTGCTCTGAGTTATTAGATCACTATCAAGTAAACTTACCAAACAATCAATTGGAACTATTTAATGGGAACATAGTATTGAAACTCATCATTGATGATGCAACAACAGGCTTAAAACAATTGATTCCCAATGATAATAAAATGGATGCCTGGTATCTTGATGGCTTTGCTCCAGCAAAAAATCCAGATATGTGGACAATGAAATTATTTAAAACTTTATT
>JADGEK010000003.1:112252-123975 GCA_016744395.1 Gammaproteobacteria bacterium
AATTCTGTTCGAGCACCCGCACGACCAAAGATACTAAAAACACCTTCGTTAATCAGCTCTTTTTCATCCATTTTAGTGGGTGGTGCAATCCATAAACGACTTGGAATAGCCCCGCCACCACTGTCAAGATGAGACTCAAGGACTTTAGAGGTTGCACGATAATGACCAATATTCGTCATACAAGAACCAATAAACACTTCTTCAATTTTCTGACCTGATAATTCAGATAACAGTTTGACATCATCAGGATCATTAGGACAAGCAAGGATGGGCTCCTTAATCGTATCTAAATCAATTTCTATAATATCAGCATATTCTGCATCGGCATCAGGTTCTAATAATTCTGGTTTATCTAACCAGGCTTGCATGCCATCAATACGACGTTGTAATGTTTTAGCATCCTGATAACCTTCACGAATCATCCAACTTAAGAGTGTCACATTGGATTTCAGATATTCAATCACAGGCTCTTTATTCAAACGAACAGTACAACCATTCGCAGAACGTTCTGCCGAAGAATCTGCCAATTCAAATGCTTGCTCTACTTTTAAGTCAGGCAAGCCTTCAATTTCAACAATACGGCCATTAAAGACATTGATTTTGCCTGCTTTATCAACGGTTAATTTACCATCTTGTATTGCCTGCCAGGGAATTGCATTGACCAAGTCACGTAATGTAATGCCTGGTTGCATCACCCCTTTAAAGCGAACAAGAACGGATTCTGACATATCAAGCGGCATCACCCCCATCGCAGAAGCGAATGCCACCAACCCTGAACCTGCTGGAAACGAAATGCCTAGTGGGAAACGGGTGTGTGAATCCCCCCCTGTGCCCACTTGATCAGGCAATAACATACGATTAAGCCATGAGTGAATAATACCATCACCTGGGCGTAATGAAACACCACCACGCTGAGTCATAAAATCAGGTAAAGTACCCTGTAATTTAATATCAACAGGTTTTGGATAAGCGGCAGTATGACAAAAACTCTGCATAACCAAATCTGAAGCAAAGCCCATACAGGCCAGTTCTTTTAATTCATCTCGGGTCATTGCACCCGTGGTATCCTGAGACCCCACCGTAGCAATTCTTGGTTCACAATAAGTGCCTGGGCGTATGCCTTCAACACCACAGGCTTTACCAACCATTTTTTGCGCCAGAGTAAAGCCTTTTCCTGTGTCTTTTGCGGTTTCAGGACGGGTAAAAATATCCGTCGGCTCCTGACCTAATGCTTCACGAGTTTTATCGGTTAAACCACGGCCAATAATCAGAGGAATTCTTCCACCAGCCTGAACTTCATCGGCCAAAGTATTGGGTCTGATGTTAAACGTACTGATAACATTATCTTGTTCATCGTGAACTTCACCTAAGTAAGGCTTAATGGTAATCACATCACCTGTTTGGATTGTTGACACATCACACTCAATAGGTAAAGCCCCTGAATCTTCTGCTGTGTTAAAGAAAATAGGTGCAATTTTACCACCTAAAACCACACCACCCTGTCGCTTATTGGGTATAAAAGGGATGTCTTCCCCCATATGCCAAAGAACAGAGTTAATTGCGGATTTACGAGACGAGCCTGTACCCACAACATCACCAACATAGGCAATGGGGTGTCCTTTTGCTTTTAAGTCATCAATGATTGATAACGCATCAGGCATTTTAGTCACTAACATGGATTTTGCGTGCAATGGAATATCAGGACGAGACCAGGCTTCAGTCGCAGGTGATAAATCATCCGTATTGGTTTCACCCGTCACTTTTAAAACTGAAACCGTGATACTTTCTGCAAGTTTCTCTCGCTTTGTAAACCATTCTCCAACAGCCCAGGCATCCACAATCTGCTTGGCAAATGAGTTCGTTTTTGCCTTTTCCATAATGCTGTGCCAGGCATCGGCAATCAATAAAGAAGTCGAAAGAGATTGGGTTACTATTGGCGCCAGTTGGTCATTATCCAGTAAATCAACCATAGGCTGAATATTATAGCCGCCGCCCATAGTACCTAAAATTTCTGCTGCTTTTTCTGGACTGACAAGGCTGGACGTTTGTGTACCTGTTGCAATGGTATTTAGGAATTCAGCCTTAACTTTGGCGGCATCATCAACACCTGGAGGGATGCGATTAATGAGTAAATCCATTAAATAATCTTCTTCACCAGAGGGCGCTTGTACAATTAAGTCTAATAATTGTGTGGTTTGCTCTGCATCCAATGGTAATGGAGGTAAATCTTGTTCAGCACGCTCAGTCACGTGATTTCTGTATTCAGCTAACATAGTTTTTCTAACGGCCTGTGTATTTAAGTATTGATATTTATTATAGCCTAAATATTGGTACATGCCTTCAGAATTTCAACGCTCTTTTCTTCTGAAACTATGTGTTCAGTTCTTCCTTTTTTGAATTCATCTGTTAATCTGTATCAATGACATCAATACTCAAAGTAAACTCCCTGACAAAAAATTTCCAAACTAATATTGCGGTTAATGATATTTCCTTTCAAATTAAAAAAGGGCAGTGTTTTGGCATGCTCGGACCTAATGGGGCAGGAAAAACAACGACCATTGAAATAATGGAAGGCATTACTCAGCCCACATCAGGTGAAGTATTTTACAAGGGAAAGCCGATTGGTCATCTTTTTCGTGAACAATGCGGTATTCAATTTCAACATACGGCACTGCAGGACTTTTTAAGCGTCAGAGAAACACTCAAACTCTTCGCAGGTTTGTACCCAAAAACTTCTGATTTAGATGATCTCATCCAACGCTGTAATTTGGAAAGTTTCCTTGATAGTGATAATCGTAAATTGTCAGGAGGCCAACGCCAGCGTATGCTGTTGGCAATCGCTTTAATCAATGATCCTGAAATCGTCTTTCTGGATGAACCCACTACAGGTCTGGACCCACAAGCCCGCCACAATTTTTGGGATCTTATAAAAAATGTCCTTAGCCGTGGTACAACCATTATACTCTCCACGCACTATATGGAGGAAGCCGCTGAGTTGTGTGATGAAATTATTATCATGGATCGGGGGCATATTATTGCTCAGGGTCCACCTAACCAATTATTGCAGCAACATTTTAATGAACAACTCGTGCGAATCCCTGAACAAAAGCTGCCTAAAACAAGTATTGAGAAATTAAAACAACCCGATGATTTTCAACATATCTTATTTCAAAGCACCTCATTTCAAAACGATGGTTGGGTTGAAATTTCAACCACAGATGTCAATAAAACTATTTCTAACCTGATAAGAGACGGTGTGGATTTGAATTTTTTACAAATACGCCAGCGTAACCTTGAAGATCTCTTCCTAGAACTGACAGGCAAGGGTTTGCGAGAATGAAACGTTTTCTAGCCATTTTACATGCCCGCAATCTTGAATTTATACGTGATCGTGCTGCATTGTCATGGGGATTTTTATTTCCAACCGCCTTAATGATGGGCTTTGCTCTCTTATTTTCCAATGGTGATCAGGAGCTCTACAAAGTCGGTATTTTGGGAGAATTAAACCATCCATTTCACGAAAGCAGGTACATTAACTTTATTTCTGTAAAGAATATCGAGCAGGCCATTACTAAGGTTGAGCGCCACCAACTGGATCTGTTAATTGATCCAAAGCAATTACGTTATTGGGTAAATTCCAGCTCACCTTCAGGTTATGTGGCCGAACAAATGCTCAAAGCCAGTGGTGGCAAAACATTCAAAGAGAATAACGTCTCTGGAAAAGAAATTCGCTATATTGACTGGCTTATTCCTGGTGTCCTGGGAATGAATATGATGTTCAGTGCTCTATTTGGCATTGGCTTTGTCATTGTTCGCTACCGCAAAAATGGTGTGTTAAAACGCTTAAAAGGCACTCCTTTAACCGCTACTGAGTTTCTTATGGCTCAGATTGTTTCTCGACTCATTTTGATTCTTTTTGTTTCAACCACGGTCTACATAGGTTGTCACCTCATTTTAAATTTTAGCATGTACGGTTCTTATATTAGTTTGTTTTTGGTCTTTACCTTGGGCTCACTCGCAATGATAGCTTTGGGACTTTTAGTCGCATCACGACTAAAAAGCGATGAACTTGCAGCAGGCATAACCAATGCCATTTCAATTCCCATGATGTTACTATCGGGTGTCTGGTTTTCATTAGAAGGCTCCCCCCAATGGATAACATTTATTTCTAAGCTATTACCCCTAACCCATGTCGTTGATGCATCACGCGCCATTATGCTCGATGGGGCCAGTTTAATTGATGTCAGCCATCATATTGTGGCCTTGATAGCAATGATGCTGCTGTTTCTGTTTCTTGGTGTTAAATTATTTCGCTGGGAATAATTAAATCAAACTTTATTTTCATAAAACAATAAAATTGCACAAAATGTCATTATGTTTGCACATAATGTCATAAATTCTTACTCTGACATGCTTGCAGAACATCAGTCATGAACTATTCTTACTGTAATCTTATCCTTACAAACACTCTAGGACTATAAAATGCAGTGGTTAAAAAGCGTATCCATAAAAACCAGTCTTCTGGCCAATATCTTTTTATTAGGCGGCTTATTACTCAGTGTCTTAATGTATCTGGTCTTCTTTGTTTACCAGCCACAAGTCTCCTATTCTGAAAACCTTAATTCTGCCAACCATATGGCCGATTTTATTATTAAAGCAACCGCAGAAGAAGCCAAAGAACGAGGCTTTACGAACAATTATCTTAGCATGATAGCAAAAGGTAATTCACCCGTTCGTGGCAATATCGATCAATTCCGTCAGGCAGGTGATAAAAATGTCCATCAAGCCTTTGAATTAGCACAACAATTAGCCTCTAAAGATTGGGCTGGCAATGAATTTAAATCAGCCTTACAGGAATCAAAACGCGATTGGCTGCAAGTTGTTGAATCACGAAAAAAAGTCGATAATAATAGTGCTTTAAGTGCATCAGAATGGGTGAGTCAAATGTCTCAGTTTATTCAATCTTTTAGTCGACTGCGTCAAATGGCCTTTGCACCAAACAATCACCTCGAGGGTGCAATTTATAATAATAGTATGATTAAACAGGCAATTTGGAGTATCAGTGAATATGCAGGCCGAGAACGCGCTATCATCGCTGGAATCATTGCTTCAGGTATGCCAATAAGCAACGAAAAACAACTCAATTTAGCAAAATATCGTGGTATTGTTGAGTTTCAATTAGACTACTTAAAAAATACTGCAATACACTTGTTGACCAATGAAAAACACCAGCAGATATCCGGACAAGTAAATAATGATTGGCAACAGATCGAACGTAATTTTCTGGGCAAGTATCAAGCTTTACGAGATAAGGTTTATCTGGCTGCTGAAACAGGTCAATACCCGATTTCTTCAAGTGAATGGTTAGTTCAGTCTACCAGTGCAATTAATGGCATACTGAAATTTAATAATGCAATCAGTGATGATTCAACCCGTCATAGTAATGACTTTGGTTCATCTGCCAAAACGGCCTATTGGCAGTCTATTTTCACTGCACTACTGGCCATAGGTCTTTTAGTGCTTGGCTTAACCGTTGTTTATGGCATTATTCATCGTATTTCTCATTTGAAGGATATTTTTTCTAAAGTAGTTGAAAATAAAGACACCACTCTACGAGTTGATGATTCAGGAAGTAATGAGTTATCCCAATTAGGCAGTGCATTTAATAGCCTTATTCAGAGTATGGAGGAGCTTATTTCTCATATCACTCATGCATCAGGACAAGTCACGAAGCATGTCAATAATTCAACTGAATCATCCCACACAACCAATCAAGGTATGGGGCAGCAGGAGCAAGATATTGAACAACTCGCGACGGCAATGAATGAAATGGTAGCATCCATTCAAAGTATTGGCGACAGTTCTCAAAGCACTGCACAAAGCTCCTCTAAAATTAATGATGATATCACCCAAAGTGGCCAGGTCATGCGTAATACTGCAGCTTCAATCCATGATCTGGGTTCCAAGGTAGAACAAGCATCAGAAGTCATTACTCAATTAGCAGAAGAAAGTTTGAGCATCAGCCAGGTCTTAGATGTCATAAAAGGCATTGCAGAACAAACTAATTTGCTGGCTTTAAACGCAGCCATTGAGGCCGCCCGGGCAGGTGAACAAGGCAGAGGCTTTGCGGTAGTCGCTGATGAAGTTCGAACACTGGCAAGCAGAACCCATGAATCCACCGAAGAAATTCAAAGCATGATTGAACGTCTACAAGTGCAGAGCCAAAAAGCAACAACGGTCATGCAATCCAGTTTACAACAATCACAAGCCTCTATTTCACAAGTCAACTCTGCAGAATCCACATTGGCTGATGTCATTAATTCTATGAGACATATTATGGAAATGAATACTCATATTGCTGTTGCCACTGAGCAGCAAGGTACAGTCGCCAATGAAATTAATTCCAATGTGTCTTCACTGCAAATGGTTGCAGAAGACAATAAAGGCTTATCCCAAAATTCAGTGGATTCAATGGGCCATATTTCTCTTGAAATGCAAGATTTAGTCAAGCTAGTTCAACAGTACACCAGTAATCAGCTGGCCACGAATAAGGCCTGAATTCAGTTCGATAGACAATAATAATCTCCTCTATTATCTTTAGTGGAGATTAAACTGCAATTTACTTCAATTCCTTTCCCATGCTGAAACCATCAGTTATAATATCGCCCAAATCTCACAGATTATTCACTCTATTCAACTACAACACAATCGACTACAAAGCAAGCGAGGTCCTCGATAATGGATTTAAACAGTTTAAGTGCCGTATCACCCATTGATGGCCGTTATGGCAGTAAAACAGCCAATCTTCGTCCCATTTTTAGTGAATTTGGCTTAATTCGTCATCGAGTTCTTGTCGAAGTTCGCTGGTTACAAATGTTAGCCAACAACCCTGATATAAAAGAAGTCCCTACTTTATCAGAACCCGCCAGCAGCTTGCTGGACAGTATTGTTGATAATTTTTCGACTGAAGATGCTGAAGCCGTCAAAACAATTGAACGCACAACGAACCATGACGTCAAAGCGGTTGAGTATTTTCTTAAAGATCAAATCAAGGATAATGAAGAATTAATGGCAATTAATGAGTTTATTCATTTTGCCTGCACCTCAGAAGACATTAACAATCTATCCCACGCACTCATGCTGAATACCGCCAGAAGTGATGTGATATTACCTCAGCTACGTGAAGTCATTGATGCCATTTCCTCACTTGCCCATGAACTGGCCGACACCCCCATGTTATGTCGCACTCATGGCCAACCAGCTTCCCCCTCAACGATGGGAAAAGAAATGGCCAATACAGCCTATCGTTTAGAGCGCCAGTTTAAGCAATTAAAAGCCGTTCAGGTAATGGGCAAAATCAATGGTGCAGTGGGCAACTACAATGCTCATTATAGTGCTTACCCTGAATTAGACTGGGCTGACATTGCAAAAAACTTTGTTGAAAGTCTGGGTATTGATTTTAACCCTTACACTATTCAAATTGAGCCACATGATTATATCGCTGAATATTTTGATACTCTGGCTCGTTTTAATACCATTTTAATAGATTTTGATCGTGATATCTGGAGTTATATTTCTCTGGGTTATTTCAAACAGAAAACCATTGCAGGCGAAGTTGGCTCTTCAACCATGCCTCATAAAGTTAATCCCATTGATTTTGAAAACTCAGAAGGCAATCTAGGCATAGCAAATGCATTAATGAACCATCTGAGTAACAAACTGCCTATTTCTCGTTGGCAGCGTGATTTGACTGACTCGACTGTGTTGAGAAATTTAGGTGTCGGCATTGCTCATTCAATGATAGCATATTCTTCAACCATGCGTGGCATCAGCAAACTGCAAATCAATGAAGCTTCTTTAGCGGCAGATTTGGATAATACCTGGGAGGTTTTAGCTGAACCTATTCAAACAGTCATGCGTCGTTATGGCATTGAAAAACCCTATGAGAAATTAAAAGAGTTAACCCGGGGCCAATCCATTACAGCAGAAACACTTAAAGCCTTTGTTGAAACTTTGGATATGCCTGATGAGGCCAAAAAAGAACTGCAAGACTTAACGCCTGCCACCTATATAGGTAATGCCGTGGATCAGGCTAAGAATATTTAGCCTGGAGATAAAGTCCCCCTCTCCTTCTGTGAGAGGGGCTCATTAAGCGAGTTAAGCCATGTCCCTTCGAATTTTCATCAAAATCACTACTTGGCAAAACAATAAAAAGCAACTGAAAGAAATTCGTGACATTGTTTTTATTCAGGAGCAAGGCGTGCCTGATGAATTAGAGTGGGATGGTCTGGATGATAAAGCCACTCATGTGATTGCTGAAGTTGAAAATGTTTCTGGTAAAAAACTTGCAATTGGCACAGCAAGAATTATCATTAATAATAAGCAGGCACACATTGGGCGTATGGCTGTTTTACAGGAATGGCGGGCTCAGGGTATTGGTTCAAAAATTTTGCACTGTTGTATTGATAAATGCAACCAAGCAGGCCATGTTGATAAAATTGTTTTAAATGCTCAAATGTATGTCACTGAGTTTTACCAAAAAGCTGGTTTTAAAGCCTCCAGTGAAGAATTTCTGGATGCAGGAATACCTCATAAACAAATGACACTCTTTTTATAAGCAAATTCTCTTTCAACAAGGATTAAAAAATGATTGATCTGACTTCTCATAAATTAGGTGAAACAGACGAGCAAATTGAAGTTGAACTCAGAGAAGATCTCAGCCAACTCATCCTGGCAATGAGTGAACAAGCCGCACATCAAATTCTTATTTTTAGCCATGATCTTGACCATACCCTTTTTGATAACGATGAACTTTATGAAGCCATTAAGCAACTGGCAATAAGAAATCAGAGAACCCATATTCATATCATTGTTCAAGATGCAAAACCGATGACGAAAAAAGGTCATCGCCTACTCAAATTAGCTCGTCGTATCACTAGTCACATGCAAGTTAAAGTCACCGCAAAAGAGCATGAAGATATTATCGAGACCTTTGTGATTTTTGATGATCGTGGTTATATTATCCAAAATCATCCTGAACGCTTTGAAGCTTATGGTAATTTTTATGACCCATTAAAAACTCGCCAATTAACTGAACAATTTGACGATCTATGGAATCGAGGCGTTATTGATAGCTCTTTACGACGATTAAGTCTTTAATGCTCATTTATGTTAAAATACAGACCCTTTAATTAGAGACTCTAATACAAAAAGAATGCGGATACAAAAATGATAACACTCAAAGTAAATCACCTGACACTATTATTTATTTTTATCTTCTGCCTCTTTTCAATGGATTTATATGCACAATCCAATAGTTCACCAAACAATGTCAAAGTATTTCAAACCCAACAACCTGCACAAGCATTAATTCAAACAATTGCACCGCTTTATGCAGGTCAGGCAAAGTTTACCGCCAAAAATAATTCACTTATCGTTCGAGGTTCAGCAAGGACTCTCAATGAAATTGAAAATCTACTTAAAGAACTTGATACACCTTTACGAAATTTAATTATTGAAGTTTCCAGCTCTCTCGATGGTTCTGATAATTACCAGCAAGACAGCATTGAAGGTCGAATCAAAGTAGGAGATGATGCGGTAATAAGCAGTCGCGCACCAAACACAGACAAACCCAATGTGACCGTCCGATATGGAAAAAATGGCTCCGTCATTAAAACAACACACACTCGTCGCAGCAACAGCCGAAGCAATCCTGATCATTTCAGAGTCAGAGCACTTGAAGGCAGCTGGGCATTCATTCAAACAGGCCAGCAAGTCCCTTACTATACTTCTGGTGGGCGGTATTCTCCCTACCAGAACTCCGTTGAGTTTATGGATGTTACCTCAGGGTTTGAAGTTTATCCTATCCTGAATGGTGAACAGGTCACATTAAAAGTGCGTCCTAGAAATCGTTCAATGAATCGCGAATATCCTGATCAAATAAATACACGTTCCGTAGATACCATTGTTTCTGGCCGATTAGGTCAATGGATTTATCTTGGCGGAGCTGCCAGTCATAGTAATGAACAAAGTAACGGGACTCTTTATTCAACGAAACGTCATTCTGATTTAGACATGAACTATAAAGTCAGAGTTAAAATCATCGATTAATCAAACCCTATTTCAACAATAGTTCCAGAAATAACTGAGCAATCAATTCCAAAATAGATATGAGTAATAAAATTTGATAGACAGTAATATCCCTCTCGCAGAAAATGGACAAACTAAAGAAGTGTTTGCAGCCATTGATCTAGGTTCAAATAGTTTTCATCTCATCGTTGCCGAATTAAAAAACGATCAACTATTGATCATCGATCGAATGAAAGAAATGGTTCGTCTGGCATCAGGTCTGAACGATAAAGGCAAACTTTCTTCAGAATCTCAACAAAAAGGCTTTGATTGTCTGGCTCGATTTGGTCAAAGACTGAAAAATATCCCCGATAAGAACATTCGTATCGTGGGTACTAATACTCTGCGTAAAGCTAAAAATGGTGCCAAATTCATTGCCGAGGCAGAACAGCTTCTCAACCATTCAATCGAAGTTGTAGCTGGTCGTGAAGAAGCTCGTCTCATTTATCTAGGTGTAGCACACAGTCAATCCGATAACTCTGAAAACCGTTTGGTCATTGATATTGGAGGTGGCAGTACAGAGTTCATTATTGGTCAGGGTTTCAGTCCAAGCTATACAGAAAGTCTGCATATGGGCTGTGTCAGTATGACAATTAAAGCCTTTTCTGATGGTAAACTCAGTGAAACAAACTTTAAAATTGCTGAATTATATGCCCGCCTGGAATTGCAAACGATTAAAAACACCTATAGAAATGTCGGCTGGACTTTTGCAACAGGCGCATCAGGTTCCATTAAATCCATAGGAAAAGTACTAAGAGCTTATCATGACAGCAAAGAAACTGATGAGCCGTATCCAGGTATCACAATAAAAGGATTAAAATGGTTGGTCAAAGAAATGATCAGCCAAAAGCACATTATTAAACTGGAATTAGAAGGACTCAACATAGAACGTCAGGCCGTTTTTGCAGGTGGTGTTGCCGTTTTATATGCCGCCTTCAAAGTTCTTAAAATTGATTCAATGAACGTGTCTGATAGTGCATTAAGAGAAGGGGTCATTTATGATCTTCAAGGACGTCTCAGTCATGAAGATGTCAGGCAAAGAACTATTAACCATTTATTAAAGCAATATCATGTCGACACTCAACAAGCCCAGGAAGTTGAAAATACCTTAGCAAATCTGTATCAACAGGTTCAACAAGAATGGTCCATTCAACAATTTTCCAGTGAACAAACGCTTGAATGGGTTGCCGCATTACATGAACTGGGTCTTTCCATTGCACACAACCAATATCACAAGCATGGTGCCTACATTATAGAAAATTCTGATTTACCAGGATTTTCCCGTCAGGAGCAACATCGCCTGGCCTTATTAATTAGAGCTCAGAGAAGAAAGTTTCCAAAACAGGAGTTTAAATCTTTATCTAAAGAGTGCAATCAATCCGTTACATATCTGGCCATTTTATTTCGCCTGAGTATTTTGTTGCATAGAGACCGCAGTAAAAATGCTCTGCCTGACATTCAGGCCACAGCAGATAATCAAAAAATCACTTTAACTTTCCCTGATGATTTTTTTGAAGAACATCCTTTAACGTTGGTTGACCTGCAACAAGAGACTGAATACCTTAAAGCCATTAAGTTTACTTTAGCTCTTAACT
>JADGEK010000003.1:124075-129201 GCA_016744395.1 Gammaproteobacteria bacterium
TCCCTGATGATTTTTTTGAAGAACATCCTTTAACGTTGGTTGACCTGCAACAAGAGACTGAATACCTTAAAGCCATTAAGTTTACTTTAGCTCTTAACTGAGCACTTGTTTACCTCTAGAAAAATTACATATAATATCACTAGCATTATGCTTCATAATGGTAGTGGCCTCTCGGTAGGCACCAAGTATAAGAGCAGGCAAGGTATTATACGGATAGACTCTTAACTGATTCACACTTTAGGGCAATTATTTAGACTCTGTTCAATAAGAAGTAAGGTAAATATTCATACCGATTCGAAAGAGCAACTAAAGAAGAAAAACATGGAAGAACTTAATTTAAAAAACCCCGAATACTTTATCAATCGAGAGTTAAGCTTATTAGAGTTTAATCGTCGGGTACTTGAAATTGCCAAAGACGAAGACATTCCATTTCTTGAACGCTTGCTTTATCTATGTATTTCCAGCTCTAACCTTGATGAGTTTTTTGAAGTACGTGCTGCTGGTGTCAAACAACAAATTAATTTAAACATCCCCGCTTCTGGTGCCGACAATATGACACCTGAAGAAGTGATGAAAAATATTGGCACAACTGCACAGGCACTTGTGAAGGAACAATATCGAGTCCTGCATGAAATTATCTTACCTGGATTTGAAGACATTGATGTGCGTTTTACCCGCCGTGAGTCCTGGAATGAACAACAGGCCAAATGGGTCAAAGAGTATTTTGAGAACCAGTTATTACCCGTAATCAGTCCTCTGGGACTCGACCCTGCTCATCCCTTTCCAAAAGTAATGAATAAAAGTTTAAACTTCATTGTTTCTCTTGAAGGTAAAGATGCCTTTGGTCGTGATAGTGGTTTAGCCGTTGTTCAGGCACCACGCTCTTTACCCCGCATTGTCAGCTTCCCCGATGATATTGCCACCTGTGAACATGAATTTATTTTTCTTTCATCCATTATCCATACCCATGTCAGTATGATGTTTCCAGGCATGAAAGCAACAGGCTGTTACCAATTTCGTGTGACACGCAATAGTGAGTTATTTGTTGATGATGAAGAAGTCGATGATTTGTTGCGTGCATTAAAAGGGGAGTTACCACAAAGACGCTTCGGCGACGCGGTTCGACTGGAAGTTGCTGATAACTGCCCACAGGATATGATTGAATACTTACTTAAACAAGTTAATTTATGTTGGGATGATTTGTATCAAGTTAATGGGCCTGTCAATTTAGAGCGTTTAAAAGAAGTTTACTCACTGGTAAATAAGCCTGCTTTACGATTTCCATTTTTTTCTCCAGGTAAGCCCTCAGCTTTAAAAAATAGCAATTTATTTGAAAGTATTAGACATAAGGACATTTTATTACACCACCCATATGAATCGTTTTCGCCTATTGTTAAATTACTACAACAGTCTGCAGACGATCCTAAAGTATTAGCAATAAAACAAACCTTATACCGAACTGGGAGTGATTCAGCCATCGTAAAAGCTTTAGTTGATGCGGCAAGAGCAGGAAAAGAAGTCACTGTCGTTATTGAGCTTCGAGCTCGCTTTGATGAAGCTGCTAATATTGGCCTGGCTACCGTATTACAAAAAGCAGGTGCTCATGTTGTCTACGGTGTTGTTGGTCTGAAAACCCATGCAAAGATGTTACTTATCATACGTAGAGAAGGGCAAAGCATTCGGCGTTATGCTCATCTTGGTACAGGGAACTACCATGCGGGTACTGCCCGTCTGTATACCGATTATGGATTGTTAACATCTGATGTCACCATGACAGAAGATGTTCATAAATTATTTTTACAATTGACAGGCCTGGGGAAAATTTTAAAACTTAAAAAGTTATTACAATCCCCTTTTACGCTACATGATACGATGTTGGCCTATATTCAACGCGAAATTGATCATATCAGTGAAGGTAAGCCAGCCCGAATTATTGCAAAAATGAACTCACTGGTTGAGCCACAAATTATTTCTAAATTATATGAGGCATCACAAGCTGGAATAAAAATTGATCTGATTATTCGAGGCGTTTGCTGTTTACGGCCAGGGATACAAGGCATCTCAGACAATATTACGGTTCGTTCAATTATCGGACGTTTTTTAGAACATACTCGAATCTTCTATTTTCAAAATGCTCAAAGTCACAATGATGGCACTAACATAAAAAATAGTCTGGATTCATCCATTTTATTACTGAGTAGTGCAGACTGGATGAACCGGAATTTTTTCAAACGAGTTGAAGCTTGCTTCCCTATTGAAGATAAAAAACTTAAGAAAAGACTCTTTGATGAACTCAAAGTACACCTGGAAGATAATTCTCAAGCCTGGATGCTAAATTCAGATGGCCGTTATGAATTGATAAAAAGACAGGGGTCAGAAGAAAAAATTTATGCTCAGAAGACTTTATTAAAGGCTATGTCAAAACTAGCAATGAATTAAATGGGAATTTTGAAATTTTTTTGTTGAAAACTTCTTATTAAAAAGAGAGACGTTGTACACAACGTCTCTACGATAGTGCTACAAAATACTTTATGTTTTCGCTTTAACAGCTCTCTTTTTAGCAAGTGCAGCTTTTTTTCTGGCTCTCGCGGCAGCCAGTTTTTTCTTAGCTTGAGCTTTTTGTCTAATAGACAATTTTTTCAAATAATCAGCTTCCCATTTAGCGGCATAAGCAGCAACTGCTTTTGCTTTGAGAAGAGTCATTTTAGCAACTTCAGCTGCTTGTTGCTCATGCCCTTTTACAACGTCTAGTTGAGCTTTCAATTTAGCCGCAGTTTCTTTTTGTTTCACTTTCAAAGCAGCAACACGTTCTTTTGCCTTAACAGCGGCATTTTTTTGTGCAGGACGTTTTGTCTGGCTTGCTTTAACAGCAGCAGCTTTAGCTTTGTCAGTTGCAGCACTAACGGCAGCAATGGCTTTATCGACAGCAGTTGACACTCTCGCTGCAGCATTAACTGCACTCGTATGTTCTTTTGTTAATGCTATAGTTGCAACAGGGGCTGCAACTTTTCTTTTTGCTGTTGTTTTTATAGTGACTGACTTTTTCGTGACTGATTTTTTAGCGACTGTTTTTTTTGCAATAGCTTTTTTTCTAATAGCTTTTTTCTTAATAGACATAGCAAATACCTCAACGATTATAGAATGATGCAATTATATACCGCAAATCAGACAGTTACAAATTTACGCACGAAAAAAAGCAATATTTATCACTTTTTTTTAATTTTTTCTTTACAAAAAGCTTTTTTACATGATGAAAGTTTCAAGATTATGTGCGCTAATTATTTTCTTCTTCTAACGTTTTTTTTGCTGCATTATAATTACTAATAATTATTTCCAAATCCTCATTCGCATCATCCAGTGAACCCTCTGCTGCCTTATGTTCTAAAACGAGGCAACTCTGTGATAATGTATTTATCCCTAAATTTGCACTACTTCCCTTTAAAGTATGAGCAATTCGTCTCACATCCTCAGTCTCTGAAGAACTGATTGCATTCCTTAGAGCGTCAATTTGAGTTTGACCATCTGAGATAAAAATTGAAATTAATTCTTCAAAATCATCGCCCATTATTTCTTTTAGTTCGTTAAGAATATCTAGATCAATTGGCATTGTCATTAGCTATAAAGACTCTGTTTTTTTAAGGTTAATAGATAGTACTGAAATATGATGAAGGGAGTGTCTTTTATAAATCACTACTTTCCCAGGAATACACACATTCGATTTGATTGCCCACATCATTATAAGTTACCGATTGACAGTAATTTTTAATCAATGATAAACCCCGTCCAGAAAATGTGATAGGCGTATTATTATCAACAGATAAATTCATTGCTTCAACTTTGCTCACATCAAATCCTTTGCCACTGTCTTTAAAAATAATCGTTAACTCCCCACCTGAATTCTTAGGCACATGACTGACTGAAATAAAAATATTACCACTTTTCAGGTCACTTAAACGGGTTTCTTTATCTGAATAAAACTGCATAAACCCTTCTGGCGTTGATTTTACACTTGAATCAAGCCCTAATAAACCATGATCAAGAGAATTACAAAATAATTCAGTCAACACCATACTGAGTTGATCCTGTTGAATTTGATGGCCTTGTATTTCCCCCATGATTTGATTGATTAATGGCACTGGATCAATGGATTTAATTGAATCGTAGTAAAAGTGCAAGTCAAATTTCCAATGAGTTGGCACAAATTTTTTATAGGCCCCCTTTTGTGGAGCTAGCTGATTAATATAATCACTGTCACAGGTAATAACACCTAAAGTGACATCATCTGTTTGTGCCTGTTCTTCAGTAAACTCATCCAAAGTATTTAAAATATGCTGAAACAAATCAACTTCTTTCTCTTTAGCCGAAAGTTTGGCAGAAGTATCATCAAGATCATAGTGTAAGCACGCCTCAAAACGTTCCGAGCCAAACATTTTGCCTTCACGATTTTCAGCCTCAAGAATACCATCTGTACTTAAAACAACTCTATCTTGATCGTGAATTTCAATAATATCAACTTTATCACTAAAACTTGAATCACCTAAGATACCTAAAGGTAAATTTTTGGATTTCAATTCGACAAGCAAATGTCCTTTATGTAAAAAAGCACCTGGTATTGCACCATTCCAATATTTAAGGACCATATTAATGGTATCGATTTCAACCAGACAAGCGGCCAGGAACATACCTGTTGGTAATTGCTGTTTTAGTTTATGATTGATTTCTCGAACAATATCACTAATGGAATAGCCTTTTGCCGTCATACTATAAAAAACATCAGAGAGAGGCAATGCCCCCAAAGAAGCAGCCAGACCATGCCCTGTAAAATCACCAAAAAGAACGTGTAAGCCACCCGTTGGTTTAACGGCAGCAAGAACAACATCGCCATTAAATAATGACATAGGAGAAAGATGTAGCTGAATATTCTCAGCCGACAAACAGCCTGGATTTAGAATACTATCAAATACTTTACGAGCGACTTCCTGCTCTTTGGCTTCGTGCTCATAATGTGCGATCAGTTCACGTTTTTGTTGAAAAACCATATTATATAACTGGCTGACTCGTTCTAATGCATCAATTTTTGCTTTTAAAATAGTTCGGTTATAGGGTTTAGTTAAAAAATCATCCCC
>JADGEK010000154.1:0-4712 GCA_016744395.1 Gammaproteobacteria bacterium
AAGGCTGTTTCTAATGCAAAGCGGCTGGCAGGGAACTGGTCCATATCTGATATGAGGTCAAAACTAATGGGCTTATTGAGCAGTGCAGGTAATTTCTTATCTAAAAAATCTTGTGCCTGGGCTAAAGATTCAGTGCCGATTTCTTCCATGGGGGCGCATTCACCGATGGCAAAAAAAGACTCATCAATCATCAGTTTGATCAGAAAGCCCTGGCGAAAAAAAAGTGTAGAAGAGGCGCTCTTCCAGGGTGTTCTAAGTTTTATATTATAGGGCATCAGCTGATACTGTTTTATCTTAACATCAGCTAATGATGCAAAGAGAGAATGGTTTTCCCTGAATTGAATTTGTTGTTGGAAGGTGGACTCCAATTGATGATACCTTATGCCTGACTGGTGGTTAATAAAGCGGGTATCAACAAACCCAGTGATAATAATAAGGTGTACACTAACTGTAATTGTGCTGTTTTTGCTAAAACTTGATTTAATTGGGGTGATATTTCCATATTTAAAAAAACATGAATCAGTTTATAAGCCATTGGCAAGCTGAGTGCAGGCAGCAGTACCATCCATGAATACTCCGTGAGTAGCGCCAATAACAGGCAATAGGGATAAATTATCAGGGCAATATAGACCTTTCGAGCCACTGGCCGTCCAATGTAATGGACTAAGGTCAGTTTATTCACTTTTCTATCACCGTCGAGATCTCGATAGTTATTCACTAATAAAATGGCTGCGGCCAATGAACCCAGAGTACTGGCAATGATAATTACTGAACTGTTAATTGTGTGATTCTGCAAATAATAGGTACCGCCAACGGCTGCAAAACCGAAAAAAAAGAGAACAAATAGCTCTCCCAAGGGTGAGTAAGCAATTGGTTTTGGCCCAGCCGTATAAGCATAACCACAGACAATAGAGAGTAGACCCAGAGTGATGATGGCAATGCCACCAAGCCATGCGAGATAAATACCCGAAAAAAAAGCAATTGAAAAACTGATGAAAGCACCGAACTTGATTTGATGGGCACTTAACCAACCTTGTTGAGCGGCTCGCTGTGGTCCCAGGCGTTCATCAGTATCGGCGCCTTTTTCGAAGTCAGAAGCATCATTATAAAGGTTTGTACCAATTTGAATACAAAGGGCTGAGGTCAAAATAGTGATGAAAGTCAGTAGTGAAAATGCACCAGTGGCTTGCCATGATAATGCAGAGCCTAATAGTACAGGAGTGACTGATATTGACAAGGTTTTTGGACGTATGGCCAACCACCAAATAGATAAAGAATTCAAGTTATTGTGTACTCAAGGTCTTTTGGGAATTCATGCTCAATCGCTGTTCTAAATGATAAACCCGTTAATCGTAAAATCCGTATAAAAGCAGGCAATGGTTTATTATTCTCGAACTGCATCAAACTAAAAAAAACATTGCCAGTATTATACCCTGTATTCATCCTATAGGAACCTATCATCTTTGAAATGTGCTCAGAACTTTTGCTTAAACATTGATAGTATTTAATAATAATCATGATGAGTGACAATGT
This sequence comes from Gammaproteobacteria bacterium, assembly GCA_016744395.1. Taxonomy (GTDB): domain Bacteria; phylum Pseudomonadota; class Gammaproteobacteria; order GRL18; family GRL18; genus GRL18. The sequence goes on from JADGEK010000154.1 coordinate 1,534, forward strand.
CACTTTTAAGTCACTTCATTTCTGACATAATATGCGATTATAAACAGATATAATCGAAGCCTATAGAACCCTTAATCAGTGAAATAAACATGAAAAAAGTTCATATCGTCGGCAGTGGTTTTGCTGCATTGACTGCAGTAAGAACGCTGCGCAAATCTTCCAGTGATATTGAAATAACTCTGATTAGTCCTAAAGCAGAATTTCATTATTTGCCAGGCACAATCTGGATACCCTGCCATCTAAGAAAACCAGAAGATTTAATTATCCCCTTGGGTAATTATTTCCAGCGAATGAAAGTAAAGCATTTGGCTGCAGAAGCCATTGGCCTCAAAAACAATGGCCGCACCCTCGTGACCAGTGAGGGCGAAATCGATAATGACGCACTGATTATTTGTACTGGTGGTCGTTTTATTAAAAAACTTTCAGGCATCGAACACGCCATTACTCCTTGTGAAGGGGTTGATGCGACTGTGAAAATCAGAGACAAATTAAGTGCTCTTGAAAGTGGTACCATAGCCTTTGGATTTTCTGGCAATCCTAAAGAGCCGAGTGCGATGCGTGGCGGCCCTATGTTTGAGTTTTTGTTTGGTATTGATTCTCAGCTGCGAAAAGAAGGCCGACGTGATAAGTTTAAGTTGGTTTTCTTTACGCCCGCTGAAAATCCTGGTCAAAGGTTAGGACCTAAGGCTGTTAAAGGCTTGCTCAAAGAAATGGAGCGTCGCGATATTGAAACGCATCTTGGGCATAAAATGAAGCAGTTTACTGATCACAGTGTCATTACCGAAGGCGGGGAATTCAGTGCAGATATGATTGTTTTTATGCCAGGCATGACGGGAAATAGTTGGTTTGATAATACTGATTTACCGCGTTCAGCGGGTGGTATGATTCGTGCTGATGTACATTGTAAAGTAGAATCAACTGAGATGGTTTATGTGGCAGGGGATTCGGGAAGTTTTCCAGGGCCTGATTGGTTACCCAAACAAGCACACATGGCTGATCTTCAAGCGGAAGCCGCTGCAAATAATATTTTAGCTGAGCTTAATGGCAGACCAGCCACTCATCGCTTTAAGGTTGAGCTGCTTTGTATCGTTGATAGTCAGAACTCTGGTATGTTAGTGGCTAGAACCGCTAAGTGGAATATTGTTATGCCAAGAATGCGTATTTTCCACTGGCTGAAACGATTTTTTGAATGGTGGTATTTACGACAGTATAAGTAAAGAAGTCTTTAGTGCTGAGTCTAAAATTCTCTTTATCTATGGCCTGCGTTTATAGCGGCTAAAATCAGGTGGACGTTTTTCAACGAAAGCATTTCGGCCTTCCTGACCTTCTTCAGTCATATAGAACAAGGCAGTGGTATTACCCGCGAGTTCTTGAATTCCTGCCAAGCCATCAGTATCAGCATTAAAGGCTGATTTTAATACACGCAGTGCAGTAGGGGAGTGTTGCAACATTTCCTGACACCAGGTAATGGTTTCAGTTTCCAATTGAGCCAGTGGTACAACACTGTTAACCAGTCCCATATCCAGAGCTTGTTGTGCATCGTATTGACGGCATAGATACCAGATTTCTTTTGCTTTTTTCATACCGATGGTTCGAGCCATAATGCCTGCACCAAGGCCAGCATCAAAACTACCGACCTTAGGACCTGTCTGGCCAAAGCGTGCATTGTCAGCAGCGATTGTTAAGTCACAAATCAGATGAAGAACGTGTCCGCCACCAATGGCATAACCTGCGACCATTGCCACTACTGGCTTGGGTAAAGTTCTTATTTGTCTTTGCAACTCAAGGACATTCAGGTGGTTGATACCCTGAGAATCTTTGTAACCACCATCTTCACCGCGCACTTTTTGATCGCCTCCAGAACAAAAGGCTTTATCTCCAGCACCAGTAAAAATGATGACACCGATGCTGGCATCATAATGGGCATGATGAAAGGCTTCTATTAATTCAGACACGGTTTCGGGACGAAATGCATTTCGAACTTCTGGACGATTGATAGTAATTTTAGCAATTCCAGCTTGCTCATCGCTACCATATTCATAAAGTATGTCAGTAAATTGATATTGGCTTACGGTGTTCCAGGTCATAGCTTTCCAGTTAATCGTTTTAGGTAAGTATTTCGTAAAGACAAGAGATGCCTTGTTTCTACGCAGTTAAATTTTTCTGTGGCATTCTACACTAGTTTCCTGATCGATAATAATTTCAACTATTTGAATACCAGCATGAGACAGTACATCAGGCAACTTTATGTTAAGTTCACTCAGTGATTCGATTCGATGGTAATCCAAACCATAAAGTTTTGCACTGTGTTGAAAATCCAGATGAGTTTCAGTCTTCCACAATTTATCAAAATCATCCAGTTGACTCTGCGGTAAGTAATTAAAAATACCACCACCATTGTTATTGATAATGATGATACTCGCATTGTAACCGAGTTTGCTGAGTTGTTTCGCCATCAAAAGGCCATTCATATCATGATAAAAACTGAGATCACCGAGTACGGCAACAGCATAGTTTTTCTTCGTTGATGTCCTGTTGGCCAGTAAGCCTAAAAATGTGGAAATATTCCCATCAATACCGCTGGTGCCACGATTACAATGCAAAGAGAGGTTTTTCTTATGGGTTCTGGAACGCATGATAAAAGTATCAAAGTCACGTATTGCCATTGAATTACCGCTGAAGATTAAACTATTATCTGGAATCTGTTCAATAAGAGATAAGATGACATGACCTTCAAAAAATGCATCACAGGCCTTCACTGAATTTTGTATTTTTGCTTCTGAGTTTTGCTCAAGTGCTAACCAGTCATTCAGCCATTGCTCTGTATTGGGTTTAATGGAGGACTCTAACAGCTGTCGGCAAAGCCTGTCAGGTGATGTATTTAATAGAGTATTCGCCTTATGGATAGGATCAAGAGTATCGCCATAAGAACTGACTAAAATAGTATGGCTTTCCAAATGAGCCAAATACAGCAGGAGGTTCTTTGATACAGGAAACTGCCCGAATTGAATGATCCAACTGGGGGTAAACTTATTGTCATTATGATAATTTTTAAGAAAATGATCATAATTATGAATAAAATGTATGTCGGATGGTGCGAGTAGACGAAAGTTTGATAAGGGATCGATCAGTACAGGGCAGTTGAACCTTTCCGCTAAAAGAATGAGTGATTCTTTAAA
>JADGEK010000154.1:4812-6654 GCA_016744395.1 Gammaproteobacteria bacterium
GCTTGAGTCACACCCTGTAAGGCAAAATAATGAATCAGACTAAATGCCCATTGATAATTAATGGCGCCCATTGAGTTTTTATTTTTCTTTGCAGGTTGGGAGTTTGCTCGCTTCATATTAAGTTATAAAATAAGTGTTTGAAAAGTCGTAATTCAGTCTCTTCTTTAGCACAGAAGAGACTGTGGTAAGTGTTTTTGTGTACCTGAACAATGGAAATCATAAAATTATAGCATTTCTAAAATGGTTTTCATTTTTAATTCTGTTTCTTGCCACTCTGCTTCGGGCGTTGATTCGGCAACCAGACCCGCGCCTGCAAATAAATTTAATGTTGAGTGCTTGGAGTCAATTAAAGCACAACGAAGCATAACGGATAAATCCCCATGTTTATCACCATTTAGCCAACCAAAGGCTCCTGTATACCAGCCACGGCTATAGTTTTCATTTTCAATCAACCAGTCCTTAGCTTTTTGAGTTGGTAAGCCTGCCACAGCAGGTGTGGGGTGCAATGCTTTTATCGCATCAAAAAGGTCAAAATCATTCATTAATTTACCTTGAATCGGAGTTTCCAGATGATATAAATTTTGCAGTTTGATTAAGTAAGGTGCAACGGGCATTTTTAGAGTGTGACATAGGGGATCGAGACTTTGATAAATTGCCTGTGATATGAATTGGTGTTCTTTTAATAGTTTGTTGCTTTCAGAGGTTTCAGCTTCTGTTTGATTGGCTTTTTGATTGAGGAAAAAAGGCAATGAGGCAGAATGAGCTGATGAAGTGGTTTCTTTATGCTTAGCCCTAAAAATAGTACCTCCCAGTGCATCACTTTGAATATCAGGGTGTTGTAGTGTGACCAGTTTTTCTGGTGATGCTGCAATCATTGTTTTATCTGCAATTTGGGAGCAAAAAATGGTACAGCAAGGATAATGTTTAATTAAGTCTTGAATAAGATGTTTGACAGAAATAGGTGACTCAGTTGGCAATGAGTGCCGACGGCTGGCCACCAATTTATCAAATTGACCCAATTGAATTTCATTGATTGCTTGTTGGGCCAAAGACTGCCAGTTGTGTTTAACTGCCTCTGAGCATTGATTTTCTATATTAGAACGATTTGTCTGAGTGGTCAGCTTAGAAGCATCAATCAGTTGTGCTAATAACTCTTTGATGTTGACGAAGGTTGATTCATCATTGATCTGATCACGCTTAATATTGACATAAAGCGTTTGAGATGAATGCTGCTGTTTGATTAAAAGTATGGGAATATTTAGCAATGTATTTGGAAATCCTGCCCAAGCGTCATTCATCGGGTCATTGCCATCAAAAGCAAAAGCTAAAAAAGCCGTAGGATAAGTATAATCCAGGTGACTAAACTGATACCACTTTGTAAGTAAATTAGAAAATTCTTTTTTAATTAAACTGAAACGCTGATCCCCCTTGCTGTTCAGACTGATGAATGAACCTAAACCGAGTAGGGCAAAGTGAGAGTCAGGCTTAGACAAGAAAAAACTGTCATTTATAGAGATAGGTGATAATGGAATTTCTTCTTCAAGTGATAGTTTGAGGCAAATGTATTGACAGTTGGATTCATCTTGATGAATTTTATTTTCAATCAAAGTTAACTGATTTTTAATGGATTTGATTAATGAGCTAATCATATAAGGCAACTTTATACTTATAAAATAGAATTTAGAGTGTATAGAATGATTAATGTCAGAGTTAAAGGATTACACTCATGATCTTTGCAAGTACAGCGACTAAAGATTCTAACAATATGGTTTTAAAACTTCCTTGGGCTTCCTTGCTCATCGAGAGTGCAAGTGTAACTTAATTAACCAATAAAAGACTTAT
>JADGEK010000044.1 GCA_016744395.1 Gammaproteobacteria bacterium
AATAGATGTTTTGGCCATTTGAAGAGTATCCCTAATTCAATAAATTTGAAGGTCGGTATGATAAATTTCTTTTCTATCTTAATTATAGTAAATAACTAATATAAATCTTGATATTTTTTAAAATATCTCATTTTAAATTAAGATGGTTTAGATGCGTGAGTAAAAAAATATCGAAGTAACTTGGGGGATTTTCAATGCAAAGTTGACAATGTCTGCTATAAAGTGAATACAAGGTATTGTTTTTATAAGTGCTAACCAAATGGTCAAATAATTTTTTAGATCTTTGAAAATCAGCTTTTAAATGGAAGGCTAAAACGGTTTTATATTCTTGCACTATTGAGCTAATTCACCTTCAGCTTTCCTTGAGTAATAGCCTTAAAAATGAAAGGAATATTTTTTCTGTCCGCTTGAGATCTGACTATGCTCAAACCGATAGGTCAGTTACGGGTATGGATAAAATATCTGATGAACTTAACAAACAGGCTTAAGTCTTCATAATATTTATATTTGACTGTCATTATTAACCGAGTATGATGAGATTGAAACTAGATTAGAAGTTGTATGGATATCTTCTCTATCTTGCCTGGATCCTTGTTCTATCCCTGCATTATTTTTCTTAAATTTGTATATTAAGGAAATCCATTTCTGTTGTCACTCTAGAAACTGAGTTATTGCTTTTAAGATACTCATTTGCTGTATTCTCCTCTTAAACCAGTGGCGTTTATCACTCTTTGTATTCAACAAAAAAACAGGTGCACCTTAAATGAAACGTAAAATCAATCAAACAGGCATAGAGCTGATTAAGAAGTTCGAAGGACTCCGTCTTTTATGTTATGACGATGGAGTAGGAATTGCCACAATTGGCTATGGACATACAAAAACAGTAAAGCTCTCAGATATTGGGAAAAAAAGTATCACTAAAACACGGGCTGAAGCACTGTTGAAAAAGGATGTGGGCAACTCAGAGCGTGCCGTGCAGAGATACATCAATGTTAAACTGAATGATGAACAATTTGCGGCATTGGTTTCTTTTACATTTAACCTGGGTGTTAGCAGTTTAAAAGGCAGTACACTGCGCAGGAAACTCAATGCGGGAGATTACGATTCAGTGCCATCTGAATTAGCTCGTTGGGTTAAAGCGGGTGGTCGAACTCTGGCTGGTTTAGTGAAGCGGCGGAGTGCTGAAAGTGATTTATTTATGTGTTCAGTTGAAGCACTTACTGAGGCTGATCAGACTTCTCCTCGCCGTCTTGATCGACCCGAAGATAATCATGAGTACATTGCCAGTGGCTATTTATCCGATAGTGGTACTGAATTAGAGCGTGGCAGTGTGGATGATAATGGTGGTGCAAAATACATTCACTTAAATCAAAATGTGCCTGATGGCTATGTCGTTGCTCTGCAAAGAGATTTAGTGGCACTGGGGTATACTGAAACCGTTGCTGATGGTGCGTTTGGAATTAATACTCGCACGACACTGATGGCATTTCAGGCTGCAGCAAAGGTGGCGGTCAGTGGAATAGTGGATGCTCATACCAAAGATGCCATTATTTTTTGGCTTAAGGAAGGCTATAGCAGAACGCACTTACCTGAAAATGATGCTCATAAACTGGAATCTCAGCCTGGAGTGAAACAGATGATTTTTCCTCCTGTGCCCCATTTCAGTCAGGGCGATCCTCGCTGGGGTAATAAAATACTGGGTCGCAGTGCCAGTATTTCAAAACAAGGTTGTGCGATTGCCTCTATTGCTATGATTCTTCGTTTTTATGGACGTAATGTGAATCCAGGTCTTCTGGATGACTATCTGGATATAAACGGCGGTTATAATGGGAACTCTGTTATCTGGGGGATTGCAGGTCAGTGTGAGGAACCCTCTGGAAATAAACTCAGTTATCATAGAAAAACGGGAAATAATCAAAAGCTGATTAAGATCATCAAAGCACGTATTCAACAAAATCTGCCGACTATGGCGAGAGTGGATTATGGGACAGACAGTAATTTGACTTACAATCATTTTGTTGTTTGTGTTGGTCTTTCAGATGATGGAAGCATTATTATGAATGATCCTGCGACTCGTTATGGTGATGGCTATAAAGATCCTGGTGATGATAATATCATCCAGAAAACAACACGTAAAAATAGTTATAAAATTGTCGGTGTTGATTATTATGAATCCGTCAGTTAATGATCATCATCAAATAAATTATATTACTTCATAAAGGAATGAAAATGGATTCATCTCAGGTTATTGATAGTGTGTCTCCCATAGTATTGAGTGATGCCATTGACAGTGAACAAATTGATTAAGCCTCGGTAGTATTAAAAAAAGCAGATGGCCAGGGTGTATTTTTGATTGAACATAAAGTAGTAGGCAGAGAGCTAATATTGCCACCTTATTATTTCTTCATACATCGATACATCGTCGTACTGATTAAAGAACGGTCTGTATTAGTATGTTGTACAACCGTTCTATCTCTATTAACAATCACTTTGATGTTTGATTTTTCATTGAGATAAGTTTCCCAACCATTTGAATCCGTATCAATGAGGCTTAGTTTTCCTGCTCCTTTACCTGCAAATGTACCTGTATTTCCACCTTGCCAGGAGCCAGATAAGGTTCTTGGGGAAAAAAGATAATAGACTGTATCATTGGGTTGAGCTTTTACACCTTTTTCTAATAAAGTGCCGGCAAGTGTTTGTTGCTCGCGTCCATCTGTGGTGACATGGCCTGTTGGCAGACAAGCTGTTTTATCCGCTACTGCATCTAATGTGACTGATAAAAGAAGCATTGCAGTGAATGATATTGATAAAACTTTCATTTAAATCCTCCATTTTTCTAATCAGTATAGCACCTCATTTCAATCTTGTTTTATCTCAACTTATTTGTATTTAAGTAAACTCTGTCTATACTTAAATTAATAATATAGTGATTTGGTCAGGTATTATTGCTTGTCTAAATCTATGAATTATAGGGGAATTAAAATGTATGATACTGTGAATATGATACGGACCATCAATGTTGATAAGCAAGAAGTTGAAGAGCGGGCCAAAAAAATAGGTGTTAATCTCACAAAAGAGCACTGGGAAACGATTAATTTTGTAAAAAAATTCTATGATTATCATGAGGATGAAGAGCTTAAAGTGGCTGATTATAGCAGTGCATTACAAGGAAAATATGCGAAAGAAGGTGGGCTAAAATACCTATATTCTTTATTTCCTGATGGCCCAATTAATACCGTGACTCAGTTAGCAGGGATTTCTGTTAATAGTACTCGCAACAACTCTATGGGATCAGTGCAGTAACACTGATCTAATGTGTCTGATGACAATAATCTCGTCTTAAACGTTCATTGAGAGGTCAGATGGTGTCCATGAAATGCCTTCCTCAGATGCTGATGGGCATTTGTTGTGAACCACTCGTTCAACGGTTGATATCTGATTTTTTGGTATATCGACCATTAAGAGAATTTCATTGTGCTCAAAAGCAGCATGAAAACCACTTAAGTGGATGGTCGGTTTAGTTAAATAGTAATAACCTGTCCAATAAGTAGCGGCCATGACCAAAAAAGCGATGGCGCAAAGAATAAAATTGGCATTAATAAATGAGGCTACGAAAATAATAAGGGCGGTAAAAAAGATCCCCAAATTTAAATTCCACAAAGTATCTTCTATTTTTGTGTGCATATCGCGACGTTGATTGGGTGATGGTGCAGGTAATCCTTCTAAATTGGCTCCAGGCTTGGATAGTACATGCATTTGTCTCAGGCTTATCTTAATCGACATAAGATTTTGCACTGCTTTTTGAGCATCTTCTTTGTTGGGGAAGAGGAAAAATAATCGACGGTACATGATATTTTCTCCTATATCAGAATATTCATACGAGTATATAGTAAACGTAGAATACCAGAGTGAAATAGTCAAGAATGTATTTAATAAAGTCCCATTTAGCCGTTACTTTCTTCTCATTAAAATTTATTATTTCAAATCGTTAAGATGCCAGTCGTAGTCGAGAAAGTTGATTGTGATTTTATTCGACTGAATTTTCTTTTGAGCGTCATCATTATCTGCTTTTTCATCCTCTATTAGGGCATGAGCATACCTGGAAAACAACTCATTCAATGAAAAAATCCCTCGATAACCCTGAGTGAAATCTTTTTCATACCAAGCAAAAATCCTGGAGACTGACTGACCTGTTTATTGTCAGAAAAGTGAACATTCTGTTGTAGGATTAAATTCCGTAATGAGTGCTGATGATCAAAGGCATAGAGAGATAATGATGTTGAAGTCAGGTAAACAAGAGTAAATCGCTTAAAAATAATTTTCATTTAAGTGGTCTTCTATGGTTCATTCATTGATAAACCAAATATTCATTGATTTTAATGAATTTTTAAACAGATTGTATATCATTATGTTAAATGAGAGTTATACTAAATAATAAAAAAACTATTAAGACCTTTTGCCTGGACTTGATTTATAAGTGCGATATTCGTTATGTTAAACCCATTTTACCGTCATTTACCCAATACCATCAGTTTTCTTCGCATTCTGATAGTACCCGTATTAATGTATCTTGCTGTTAATCAACAACCAATGGCCTTTATTATCGTGTTGATTTTGGCTGAATTGACCGATGCTCTGGATGGCTTTCTTGCCAGGCGTTTAGATGTGGTTTCTGAATTGGGTGCAAAATTAGACAGCTGGGGGGATTTTTTGGTCTATATTTCAATGGTCATTGGTGCCTGGCTGCTCTGGCCTGAGATTCTTTTGCGCGAACAAATCTATGTTTTTATTATGATTGCTTGTTTCACACTACCTGTTCTCGTCGGCTTATTAAAATTTAAGAAATGGACAAGTTATCATACTTTGAGCGCTAAGCTTGCTGTGGTGGTGAGTATCATTGCTTATGTGCTGTTATTTACTGGTTTATTAAGCTGGCCAATTATTGTTGCTGTGACTCTTAGTCTTTATGCTGCGATAGAGCAGATACTCATTACTCTGATTGGTCATGAAGGCAGAACGGTGGATGTAAAAAGCATTTGGCACGCCCTTAAAGAAAAACAAGCCAGAGAAAGCTCGTCTATTGATTGAACTCGAATGATGGAACTCGAAGCTCATCAGACTTTGGGTGAATGGTTTAACTTAAATAGGATTTAATATCCACTTCATCAATTTGTTCCTTTTTGAGGAACTTTTCAGCATATTCTTTATAAACGCCCGATTGTAGAAAAATGTCAAATATTTTAGCGTCAATGTGCTGATCTTTTTTCATAAAGCTCATGATGTGTAAGGCTTCTGAGAGTGTTTTACCTTTTTTATAAGGTCTATCCGATGCCGTGAGTGCTTCAAAAATATCTGCAATCGCCATGATGCGCGCAGGTATCGACAGTTGCTCTTTATTTAACTGGCGTGGATAACCTGTGGCAATCATGGTTTCATGATGAGTGCCTGCATACTCAGGTATTTTCTGCATATGATCTGGGAAGGGGAGCAACTCAAGCATCTTAATTGTCATAATGACATGCTCATTAATTTTAAACCGTTCCTCATTTGAAAGAGTGCCTTTTTCAATACAGAGATTGTACAGTTCTCCGTAATTGTATAAATACTCAGGCACATCCAGTTTAAAGCCCTGTTCTATATAGGCTTGTTCATCAAAGTCTACTCGCTCAACCAGGTGCTCCTCTTTATCATTGAGCAATTGTTCAGTAACAGGTAATGGTTGCTCTTCAATTTTTTCATAGCGAAGAAGTTCAACCTCTGAAAGGCCTGCTCGATCATTAAAATGACGCAGCCAGGTACGCTGCGCAATGGCCTGGACACGTGCTTTTTTGTCAGCACTCATGAACTCCCCACCAATATTCATTTCACTGATAAAGTTGAAGTCATCCATTAACGTTTGATGTGCCTCCTGCCTCCATTGTTCAAGTGCATCAGGGTTCGGTTCTTGTGCTAAACGTTGAAAATATTCAACATCAATGTCTCGCCAAAGAATTTCAAAGCGGGTACGAATTTCATGAATTCGATTATAAATGATTTCCAATTTAGTCGATTTATCAACGACGTATTCTGGCGTGGTCACCTTACCGCAGTCATGCAATAAAGCGCCCATCTCAAATTCACGCCAGTCATCCTCAGTTGCTAAGCTGAAAGATTTGAATTCATCGCTATCGCACTCATCGATAACTTTTGCCAACATCATTGCTACGTCTGGTACACGTTGACAATGACCGCCAGTGTAAGCGGATTTTGAGTCAATGGCTTCAGCAATAAGGCGAATAAATGAATCCATTAATTCCTGCTGTGCTTTTTGATAATCATGAATGCTCTGCGACATGGATACCATGGATTTTGAAAGGTCGAATAATTCAACAATATTCGTATCAATCAGTTTAACTTCCGTAAACTGGCGTTCCTTAATTTTATTGTTTTGTATCATCAGAGCTTTAATGGGTTTAATAATACGTGATGTCATGAATAGAATAAAAGGAATGGTAAACATTAAAAAAATAAGTGCAGTGGCGGTTGAATAATAGATATTTTTTAGGTAAGGATTGAGGATGATATCAGAGTCAATACTAATGCCAATATGTGTATCAATCTTGTGTTCTCTTGAAAGGGTGGTGATAATTAAAAATTTGTCTTCAGATAGATTGGTATAGTGGATAAACTGATTGGTTTGGCCATTTTTTATTGTGTCTATAAAAAAGTTGCTCAGTGCTTCGCTTCTTGGTTTTACGCTATCATCATCCGTGTTTGAAGAAGCAAAGATATTGCCATAGCGATCAAACATGATCAGTTCACTACTGGGATCCAGTTTTTCATTTCTTAAGAAACTATTCAGCTTTGATAATGTAAAATCAATGGCCAAGACGGCTTGTGAGCCATTAATCTGTTTTGCAAAGGTAATTCCTTTTTGCTGAAGGCTGGAAAATAGATAGGGATCAGTTCTTGTTGCCTCAGGATTTGCTGATGCCTGAATAAACCAGGGGCGCTGGTTAGCAAAGTAAGTCGATTGCTCTGTCTTACTGGATATACTCTTCAAATTGATATCATAAAAATCAAATTGGCGGATTCTCCCAGTCTTTTTATTGTCTGGATTGAGTACTTTTATAATGGTCCAGCGTGTTTTTTCTGGTGCATTAAAGTGTTGATGCAGTTTATTAGATGATTTCATATTAATGATTTCAAATAAGTCACCATTTTCATGACCTACGTATATGGCATAAATATTAGGTGAGCGCTGCATGTTCAAGGTAAAACGTTTAAATGTTGTTTCAAGATGCCGAGGATGATTGGGTGGCAAACTCAGATCAGGATATAACTCGGTGAGATAGAGCATTTTTTTGGTCAGAGTATCACCCGATTGAATGTGTTGAGTTATTTTATTTGCTGTTTGAGTAAATGTTTTATAAGCTGCTGATATTGCCAATTCTTTACTAAAATAATAGCCTAAACTTAATAGTGATGCTGAAATGATGGCAATGACAATCAGAAAATGAGTGAGAATATTGGTGCGAATTGAGACAGGAGCGAGCATATCTTTTTCTCATATGAGGTTTATATAATTTAAGATACTTTCATTTTAGCATATTTTATTTAGTTGAATAAAAAGCCCTGTTAAGGGGTGGGCTTAACAGGTAAATGCAGAGAAACGTCCTTAATTGACAATAGGTTTCATTGAAACGAAATTGGCTTAAGGATTTATTATTATTATTTTTACGGGTACTATCAGGCTACCTTTTCAGGCAGGGCATGGCGCTCATACAAGAATCTTAAAACCTCACTTCTATAATGATTATATTGAGGATCATCTGCCAATTCTATTCGGTTTCTAGGGGCATCGAGATCAACACTTAGAATTTCACCAATGGTTGCTGCTGGACCATTGGTCATCATGACAATGCGATCAGACAAAAGAACTGCTTCATCCACATCATGAGTGATCATAATAATGGTGTTACCTAAGTTATCCTGAATTTCCATTAATGAATCTTGTAGATGTGCTCTGGTTAATGCATCCAATGCACCAAAAGGTTCATCCATTAACAAAACTTTTGGTTGCATCGCTAAAGCCCTTGCAATGCCTACTCGTTGTTTCATCCCTCCAGAAATTTCAGAGGGTAATTTATGTATTGCATGAGACATATGGACGAGCTCAAGATTGTGCTTAATCCAATCTTTAATTTCAGCTTTGCTTTTGGTTCCCTTAAAAATTTGATCAACGGCCAACTGAACATTTTGATAAGTGCTTAACCAGGGCAAAAGTGAATGGTTTTGAAATACAACGGCACGTTCAGGCCCGGGTTCATTGACCTCTTTGCCATCTAAAATGACTCCACCCTCGGTTGCCTGATGCAGACCAGCAATGATATTTAGGACCGTGGATTTACCGCAGCCTGAGTGACCGATTAAGGAAACAAATTCCCCTTTGCTAATACTAAGATTGATTTTATCGAGTGCTCTATAAGGCCCGTTATCGGTTGGGAAGTCTATGGTGACTTCTGTTAAGACTAAATGTTCATTTTGCATGATTCTATTCCTGTAATTTTAATGTGGATTCAAATTATCTGAGAATGGCATTCTTATCCCAGCTGACCTTTTTTTGTAATAGCAGCATACCCTTATCCAGAATATAGCCGATGAGCCCAATGACTATAACGGCCACCATAATACGACCTAGTGAGTTTGAACTGCCATTTTGAAATTCATCCCAGACAAATTTACCTAAGCCCGGGTTTTGGGCTAACATTTCTGCGGCAATGAGAACCATCCAACCAATACCAAGCGATAAGCGTAAGCCACCAAAAATCATAGGCATTGCAGAAGGTAAGACAATCTTTTTGACTTTAGTTGGCCAATTTAAGCGTAAAACCTGACTGACATTAAGCAGATCAGAATCAATCTGTGAGACACCAATGGTGGTGTTAATCACAGTGGGCCATAGACTGCATAAAGTAACGGTAACTGCTGAAATAATAAATGCCTTGGGCATTATGGGATCACTGCTCACCACTACTGCGCTGACAATGATTGTCACCAGAGGCAACCATGCCAGAGGAGAAACAGGTTTAAATACTTGAATAAGCGGGTTCATTGCAGCGTATAGACCAGCGCTCATACCACAGATTATCCCTAATGGAATTGCAATGATTGAAGCCAGCAGAAAGCCTGTCATTACAGTAATTAAACTGGTTGTTATTTGCTCAAAAAAAGTAGGGCTGCCTGTATATGGGCGAATTTTTACTTTTGCATCTGGATTGTTTGCTAATTTTTTGGCATTACGTTTTTCTTGACGTTCATAAAATGCAGCTTCTTTTTTGCGTTCGTTTCTATGCTCTTGTATGAGTCCATCAAATTGAGTCCAGACTTGTGATGGTCCTGGTAGTGTGCCCAAAGAGGTTTCAACCTGTGATGCACCAATATGCCAGACACATAGGAAGAGCAGAATTCCTATCATAGGAATAAGCATTGTCCTAATGAAGGCCATTTTCTGGATTCGTTTGAGTTCATCATAGGGGTCTTTTCTATGCTTTATGGTTTCTATTTGGGCTTTTGATGTTTCTGCTGACACGATGGTTAACAGCTTTGGCGCCATATCAGATTGTTCCATTTTAAGTGCTTCTGAAGGTGATAAACTGATAGAATTCATTATGATTTTCTCTCTGCGAAATTATTTTAAAAGTGGGAGAGATAAAAGTGGTCTCTCCCTAAATAAAACTCTGAATAATAACTTTAGATTTAAATCTTACTCTCCTCCTTCAGACCAATACTGAACTTTTCAATGTATTCATTGGGCTTTGTACCATCATAAGTAACTCCATCAATGAATTCTGTTTGTGGCGCTTTAAAGCCATCTTCTTTATCAAAATCAGGAAATTCATCCGATTTCATTTTGCCTTCAGTAATTAATTCTTTAGCAGCTAAAGCATAGATATCAGGGCGATAGACTTTTTTAGCGATGTCCATATACCAACTATCTGGTTTGTGCTCAGAAATTTGTCCCCAACGTCTCATTTGAGTGAGGTACCAGATAGCATCACTATAATAAGGGAATGTCGCGTTATAACGGAAAAATACATTGAAGTCCGGCACTGCTCGTTTATCTCCTTTTTCATATTCAAAAGTACCCGTCATACTATTGGCAATGACTTCATAGTCCGCACCAACATAGTTGCTTTGTGCAAGGTATTTAACGGCTTCAGGACGATTTTTATTATTGCCTTCATCCAACCATTTAGCAGCACGAATCATGGCTTTGACCACACGAATATGGGTGTTAGGATATTTATCTGCCCAAGCCTGACTCACACCAAACACTTTTTCAGGATTGTCTTTCCATATTTCATAGTCAGTAATGACAGGGACACCAATTTTTTTGAATACGGCCTGCTGGTTCCAGGGTTCACCAACGCAGTAACCATTAATGGTACCTGCTTCCATCGTGGCGGGCATTTGCGGAGGTGGTGTCACAGAAAGCAATACATCCGCATCGATAATGCCTGAGGTATCACCCTTGTGAGGGGCATAGTAGCCAGGGTTTAAACCACCAGCGGCTAACCAATAACGCAGTTCATAGTTATGAGTCGAAACAGGAAAAACCATGCCCATTTTAAAAGGCTTACCATCATCTTTATATTTATCAACGACGGGTTTTAATGCTTTTGCACTGATAGGGTGGACAGGTTTTCCATCTTTTTCTGGAATGTTAGATTTCATTTGTTGCCAAATGTTATTGGATACAGTAATGGCATTACCATTTAAATCCATGCTGAAAGCCGTAATAATGTGTGCTTGCGTACCATAGCCAATCGTTGCTCCAAGAGGCTGACCTGCTAGCATATGAGCACCATCTAATTGGCCGTCAATGACACGATCCAATAGTACTTTCCAGTTAGCCTGAGCCTCAAGGGTAACGAAAAGACCTTCATCTTCAAAAAAACCTTTTTCGTAGGCGATTGCTAATGGGGCCATATCTGTTAACTTAATAAAGCCAAATTTCAAATCTTCTTTTTCAGGTTCACCAATATCAGCTCTTACGGTGTTCATGAACATTAAACTGCTGCTTAAAGCAATCGCTGTTCCTACTGCCAAGATTGATTTCTTAAGAAAGTATCTTTTGTTTTTGGCAAATGTGTTGGTTATAAAAAAAGTCATTGGGTTTACCTTTTGTTGTAATAGAAGTTGTAAAAAAGTCGTAAAAAAATCCAAAAAAAAGCGCCCATAGAGTAGGTTAATGATTTAACCATTCTATGGACGCCTTTGTCCTGTAAGAAGCAGTGCAAATAAAAGACGCCATTGCCTTTTTTGTTTACTTATCTGCTTCAGTTATCATCTGCTGATGATCAATTTGTGTTATAAATTTAGCCTTCAATGGCTAAGCTCATAAAGTGATATAATTTCTGTTACTAATATAGTCTCTTAAATTAATTTGCTTGAAATAAGTGTAGCAATTGATATGCCAGTTTTATGAAATCCTTGTTTGTTCTTTATAATTTATTTTTTTGAATCTGTTTTCAATCAATATCTAATGTATTACAGGTTCTATCCTAAGCTTATGCATAAAGATTGTGCATAAATTTTATACTATGATTATTTTGGTGCACCTTTTTTTGATGAGGTGTTGGATCAAATGACCATTTCCATGACATCAATCAGGCTTTGAGCAATATCAGCCATACTCTTGCTTTTATCCATCGCCATTTTTCGAATGACATTATAGGCTTCCTGTTCGTCCATATTCTTGCTCTTCATTAAAATCCCCTTGGCTTTGTCTATGAGCTTTCTATCTTCTAGTTGTTGACGGGTTTTATGTAACTCATCAGCAATGGACTGAAAGCGCTTAAAACGGCTAATGGCTATTTCAATAATCGTTTTAATTCTTTGGGAGTTAAAACCATCTACAATATAAGCATTGACTCCAATCTTTACTGACTTATCAATTGCATCACTACTGTCATCATTAGTAAACAATATGACAGGGCATGGTTTGCTTTGTACCCAGGACGCTATGGTATCCAGATAAAGCGTTTTAACTTGTCTGAATTGGCCAATAAGGGCGGATGCCGATTGATAATATTCCGGTGCTTCAAGACGCCCCTGTTTGATATTGATGGTTTCCAGTACATCAAAACCATTATTGACTAAAGCTTCCTGGAGTTCACAACTGTTTTCATCATCTGAATCAATGACTAAAATGACTTTTGTTTTTTCTTTCATTTTTAACTGGAAGCAATAACAATGCCAGTATTCAAAATTCAATATTGCTTTTATATCCTTGTTTGATATTATCTCTCATTGACTCTGGCTAATTTTAGGAATTCACTTGATTAATATCTATCCCGCTAATCGATTGGAAAATCTCGTTTTTTTGCTTGAACGGATCATGCAGACGGGGAATGATAATATTCTCAGTGAAGAAATTATACTGGTGCAAAGCACAGGGATACAGCACTGGTTGAATTTGAAACTGGCTGTGAGTCGTGGCATCAGTATGAATCTGAGTTTCAGTTTGCCTATGCTGTTTTTTTGGAATCAAATTCGGGCGGTATTGGGCAAGGAAAACGTACCAGAAAAATCAAGCTATACACGTGAGGTAATGAGTTGGCGCTTATATGACTTGCTTGCCAGTGATATGGTTGTGAATAATCCAGTCTGTCAGGAAGCCAGTCAGTATTGGTTAGCTAAAGATAACTTCAATATACATCATTCAGGACAACTCAATTCAGAAAAAGTGAATATGGGCGATGATGAGAAACGGTTTCAATTGGCCTGCCAAATTGCCGATTTATTTGAGCAATATTTAATTTTTCGGCCTGATTGGTTATTGGATTGGGAGCAAGGTCATAGTAATTCTCAGGCAGAAAACAGTGGTGCCAAACAATGGCAGGCTTTTCTTTGGCAACAACTTGTCGCTCAAGATCAACAGCATCCGATTTATCTGCTCAAACAAACGATGCTCAGCCTGAAAGAAAATCCATGTCATTTACCTGAACGAATCAGTCTGTTTGGCATCAATACTTTGCCCCCCTTATGGTTAAATTTTTTAAGTGAGCTGGGCGATCAGACTCAAATTCATTTTTTCCATTTGAATCCTTGTGTTGAATACTGGGGAGACTTAAAAACAGACAAGGCTCAGGCAAAAGAGCAGTTTTATCGCTGGCTAGAGAGCAGTGATGCGCCTCTATTAGATGATGAAACAAGCAATCCTCTTCTGTCAAATTTAGGTACTCAAGGTAAAGATTTCTTGTTTCTGCTACAGGAGCACACCAGTATTGAAATTCCCGTTTTTGAGTCTCCAGAAAACTCCTCAATTGAGAACGGGGAGCAAGCTACTGTTTTACAAAAAGTTCAGAGTGATATCCTTAATTTACAGGATGTCCGAGGCCTATCTCAAATTCAAATTGATGACAGCATTTCTTTTGCTTCGGCACATAGTGCTCTGCGTGAAATTCAGGCTTTGCATGACTGGTTATTACATCAAATTAATAACGACGATAGTCTGACCCCTAAAGACATATTAGTGATGTGCCCCAATGTGGAAGATTATGCACCTTATGTGGATGCTGTTTTTGCACATGGATGGAATGACTGGAGTGAACAAGTGCCACCTTTGCCTTGTTCAATTGCCGATAGAACACTGAAAGATTCTGAACCTCTGGTTCAGGCGTTTATCGATTTGCTTGACTTACCTGATAGTCGTTTTCAGGTCAGTCAGATTCTGAGTTATCTGCGTTTACCCGCGGTACAGCAGAAGTTTTCTTTTTCAGAAGAGGATCTGGTGTTATTGGAGCGTTGGGTTAATCATGCCTCCATTCACTGGGGACTGGATGCTAATCATAAACAAAATGTTCTTATGAGCGATTCCGCGAGTGAAACAAGCAATAACAAATTTACCTGGCAACAAGGTCTGGATCGTCTGCTCTTAGGATTTGCTTATAGTGATCAAAATACGCTGTATCAGGAACAATTATTATTACCTGACGTTGAAGGTGATGAAGCCTTATTGTTGGGACGATATTTTTATTTATTAGAACAGTTACAATACTGTGCCAGAGAACTTTTAGTACCACGCACGCCCAATGAATGGAAACAATTTTTACTGCAAACCAAAGACAGTCTGTTCAGTGTTTTACCTGTTGATGTGAATGCTCAGCAAATTATTGAACAGGCCATTGATGATTTAGGTGAATATACCTGTCAGGCGCATTATGATAAAAAAATTCCTCTGACGATTATTAGAGATTTTTTATCCAATCATTTTAACCAGCCTGAACCTGGACGTCAGTTTATGGCAGGGCAAGTCACCTTTTGTTCCATGGTGCCTATGCGCAGTGTTCCGTTTCGAATTATTGCTGTTCTTGGACTAAATGATGGTGAGTTTCCTCGACAACGTCAACCGATGGGCTTTGATTTAATGGCAATGGAGCCGCCACGTAAAGGTGATCGCTCTCGACGTGGAGATGATCGTTACCTGTTTCTTGAAGCGATCATTTCATGTAGAGAGAAGCTTTATCTCAGCTATCAAGGGCATGATATAAAAACCAATAACACTCGTGAGCCTTCTCTCGTGTTACAGGAGTTAATGGATTATTTGGAAAAGGGCTATGGCTGGCAATTGCAAGACTCTTCAGGATCAGCAACACAACTTTTTAAAGTGCCTATGCAGGCTTTTAGTCAAGAAAATTATCAAAATGATCCCCTGAAAGACTCTGGAGCTAAAAGTGCTTTTAAGCAAAAAAATTGGAAAAGTTTTAATGCCAACTGGTTAAAATTAAATGCACCTGGTAAGCACCGAAATAATTTACATGAAATCAGCCACATTGACTCTGATGAATGTATTCTCTCTGCAGAGACGTTGGTACAGTTTTTTGATAACCCTTCAAAATCATTCGCTCAAAATCGCTTAGGCCTTTATTTCGAGCAGAGTGATTCAATGATCCCTGATGACAGTGAACCCTTTGTCAGTAATCACCTGGATCGATATTTGATTCAGGATGCAATTATTAAGACAGCCCTCTGTGATGACGCTAATGAACAGAAAATGAGTGATCTTATCTCAGGTTTTCATTTGGGGGGTACGTTACCTGATACACCGAATAGCAAAGATGATTTGCTGGTTTGGCAAGAGCAGGCTGTTGATTTTGCCAATTATGTTCAATCTGAAATTCAACCGTTTAAGAAAGAGCAAGGTGTTGCTGAAGTACTCTTAAAATCGGTGACGGTGGAAATTGATGATGTGTCATTGCAAGCCGAACTGCCTTTATTAGGCAATCGTTTAATCTACTGGCGATTAGCCACACCTAAAGGCAAAGATGATATTCGGCTTTGGATACATCATTTGATTGCGCAACTTGTGTTTGAGAATATTACCACATTGGGTATTTTTCGGGGTGATAAAAAAAGCAGTAAAAAGGCCTCGCAAGTCAAAGTTCAAATGAGTGAAGGTGAGCAAGCCATTTCAACCATTTATTTTGAGCCTGACTCCGCTGCCTGGGCAAGAGAACAATTATCTGCACTCATTCAATGTTGGCAGGAGGGCATGAAGAAGCCTTTGTTGCTGAATGCATCCTTGGGTCAGAAGCATCTGATTTCTAAGCCATTAGATGAATATGGCTTCACTGCTTTTTGGAATGATAATTTTCAAACTCAGGGTTTGGGCAGTGATCCTTATATGCATTGGTTTTGGGGAGAACATCCTGAGGCACTTGTGTGGGAAGATAATTGGCAGCTACATATCGAGAAAATATACTCGCCACTCTATGATAAACGTAAGGACAACTCTTGAATTCATTCGCTTTAAGGCCTGAGTCGTTACCATTAACAGGTTGCCATTTAATAGAAGCCAGTGCTGGAACAGGTAAAACCTTTAACATTACACGAATTTATTTACGCTTATTATTAGAGCGACAGATGGATGTTAAAAATATCTTAGTGATGACGTTTACCCGAGCGGCCACTGAAGAATTGCGGGGGCGTATTGCCAAAGAAATTCGACATGCACTGAATAATTGGGGACAGTTTGATCCAGAAGACCGTTTCTTTGCCTCATTGACTCAACAGTTTAGCCTGCAAGATGTTTATCCAGCTTTGCATAATGCTCTTTTACATCTGGATGAAGCGGCTATTTATACAATACACAGTTTCTGTAAAAGAGTATTGTCACAGCAGGCTTTTAGCAGTGGCATTGCTTTTAATATTCAAATGGAAACGGATACTGCTGATATTGAACTTGAAGCCGTTCGGGATTGGTATCGTATCTTGGCAAAGCATCTGGAAAAACAAGAACAATACAAATTGCTGACTCAAAGTTGGGTTTCACCAGAAAGTTTTCGTCAGGCTTTTCGCGACGTTCTATCGTCAACGACACCTGTTCAGGTCAAAAGCCCTGAACAAATTAAAGATGATTTTCAAAAACAAAAAGCCAATTGTCTTCAGCATTTGCAAGAGAATCAAACATTGGTCTTTGCTGAACTCATTGATTCTCACAAACAAAAAGAGGTACGAGCTGAAGAATGGAATGAATTAGTCAATTGGTTAAGCAGTAACTACTTTGCTGAGCAATCAACTGCTCAGGCAATGACTAAGTCGGCCAGCAATGTATTTAATGGTGTTCGCTATGGAAAAAAAGCGCCTGAGATTAAAAGACAGCTTAACGAAGTGTTTGATCCCATTAAACAACTTAAATCGGATGCTACGAATATTGAAGCATCCATAAAAAAATCTCAGAGTTATGTCATTGCAGCCCAGGGCATTGAAACCATAAGAATCAAAATTACTCAGGCTAAACAGCGCACAAAAGTCATGAATTATGACGATCTGATCAATCAACTGGCCAGTGTGCTTTCTGTTAAAGATGGAACGAGTACTCATCCTCTGGCTGAATTAATAAAAAATCAATACCCTGTAGCATTGGTGGATGAATTTCAAGACACTGATCCCAACCAATACGCAATTCTAAAAGCCATCTATCAATCTGATGGGACAATGGATTCATGCGCTTCAGGTGGTTCTTCCTCATTGTTAGAAGAAAAGCACAAAGGGATAGCTTCAGCTCTTTATATGATTGGTGATCCCAAACAAGCCATCTATGCCTTTCGTAGTGGTGATGTTTTTACCTATCTTTCTGCAAGGTCTGACGCTGACAAACAATGGGTTATGGATACCAATTGGCGTTCCAGCACTAAAATGATCAATGCTTATAACCGTCTTTTCTATGGCGCACCACTGGATAAAGAAGCAAGAGATATTTTTGGTTTTAATATCCAATACACGCCTGTTAAATCAGCAGGGCAAGCGGATAAAAAACCACTGACCCGTCATGTGAAGGCCAAAGAACAAAGTCATAGTGAAAATCATGCGGCATTGCAACTGATCCATTTCCCTTTCAATGAGGCATATCGTCAGGGGCGAAGCAAAAAAGAAGAAATGAATCAGACTTTTTGTACCGTGATTGCCAATTGGTGTGCCAGTGAAGTTCATAATCTCTTATTTGAGAGTGATACTCAGATAGGCGAGAAAACTCTGCAAGAGCAAGATATTGCCATTCTTGTGAGAGATAAAAAAGAAGCCGCTTATATTCAGGATGCTTTACGATCAGCAGGTTATCCATCCGTTTATTTAAGCACGCATGATAATGTTTTTTTCAGTGAAGAAGCCATTGAACTGGAAAGAGCACTCTATGGTATCTTAGAGCTGGAAAATGATCGTCTTTTGGTGGCAGCACTGTCTACACGATTTATGGGCTGTGATACAGAAAAGCTCTTTGCTTTACAAGAAGATGAAGAGCAATGGGAAATACATCGTGAACAAGTGTTTGATTTGCGAGAAACCTGGTTAAAGCGTGGTTTTATGGCCATGGCTTTGAAATTATTACATCAAAATTTTACCCCCCAGCCTGATCACCATGAGCGTTCTCTGACCAATGCAATACAATTACTGGAACTGTTACAGCAGTCCAGCCAGCGTCATAGACAGCCTGAGCAGCTTCTTAATTGGCTGCGTGAACAAATAGAAGCGCAAAGTGTGGCTTCTGAAGCTGAATTACGTCTGGAAAGTGATGCTAACTTAATTCGTATTATTACTCAACATGGTTCCAAAGGTCTGGAGTATCCAGTCGTTTTTATTCCTTTTGCGACACGCTATAAAGATCCTGCAAAATTTGGCAATAAAAATCTGGACCTGTATAAATATCACGATCTGGACGCGGATCATGACTCCTTATCAAAAGGTGTCCATGAAGCTGAGCAATCAAATCATCAGTTAAACTATTTTATTGGGCAAGATAAAAAAATCACTGATCTTTATCGCGAAGAAGCCTGGGCTGAAACTATTCGATTATTATATGTGGCTGTGACTCGTGCTGAGCATCGTTGCTATCTGTGCGCGACACCGTTTAATCAATTTTATCTTTCCCCATTGGGAAAAACATTAAAACTATCATCCAGTGATGATTTGTTAGTTGGGCTGACTCAGCTTTTAGACACAGATATAGACACAGACTCAGAGACACAAAATATTCATTTACAAACTGTGGATGGAATTGATTTTCCAGTCATTCGTTCTGTCATCACAGAGACTTTACGTGAGGAAATCCCCGCACAATTTTCAGGCCACATTGAACGAAACTGGTGGCTCAGTTCATTTTCAGCTTTGACTCGAAATTTACGTCATGGTGGTATTTCCACACCTGATCATGATCAAGATGCATTGTTGAATCAGGACAATACTGAAACAGGCGTAGAAAATAGCATTCGATTCAGTCTGACGAAAGGTGCAGCAACAGGCAACTTATTGCATGATGTTCTGGAACATACGGATTTTTCCCAACCTCATTGGCAACGTTCACTAGAGCGACCACTGACTCGTTTTAATGAAACCCTCAATGAAGCACAACAGAGTGAACTCATAGACTGGCTTGAAGCTTGCCTGGATACGCCTTTAGAGGCGGATAATGAGTTCAGCAGTGAGAGTTGTCTCAAGCTCAATCAATTAATGTGGTCTCAAACATTGAGAGAAACAGAATTTTATTTTCCCATGGAACAGGTTAAACCTCACTTGTTAGGACTTGTATTGGCAAAGCATCGTCAACAGAGGTTAAATCAGGATGATGTGCACACTGATCGAGTCAATCCCATACAACTGCCAGGGAATAAAGCATTACAAGGAATGATGCATGGTTTTATTGATTTAATCTTTGAGTGGCAGGATAAATTTTATATTGTTGATTATAAATCAACACATATGGGGAATCGTTTTGAAGACTATGAGCATAATGAATTAGAAAAAAATGTATGTAATAATTATTACGATTTACAATATTTACTGTACAGTTTAGCCTTGCACCGATATTTAAAATCAAGAAAAACAGATTATGATCCTGAACAACACTTTGGTGGTATTCACTATCTTTATTTACGAGGTATGAGTCCGGATTCAGGCTCCTCTTCAGAGTCAAAGCGAGGGATTTTCAGCACTCCTATCAGTCCTGAGTTATTGAATGAGCTGGATGTGCTCTTTTCTGAGCGCATACCTGAGCAAGCAGGGAAGAATTCCCAGATGCAGGAGGCTCAGAGTGTATAGAACCTTTCAACAATGCCAGCAAAAACTGGATAGCAGTGAAGCGATTGATTATTTTTTAGCTCGCCAAATTTGTCAGGCTATGAAACAAGATCAAAATCACTTACTTTTTCATTCTATCATGGCTACATCACAGGCTCTAAGAAATGGGCACACTTGTTTAAAGCTGGATTCAGAATCCCTAACAGACGCTGAAACAGCATTTTGGCAAAATCCGGAAGAGAATAAAGAAGGCTATTTATTTCCAACTACCGATGACTGGCATCAGCAGTTGTTTGAAATGACACTGGCTTCAGAATGCAATCAGCCACTGGTATATGAGAAAAATCGACTTTATATCAGACGTTATTGGCACTTTGAAGAAGAGTTAGGTGAGGCAATTCATGCTTTGCTTCATAAACCTGTGACTGAAGACAATGATTCTGTGAGTGGGCAAGCCAAACAAGTTATTGAGCAGCTTTTCCCCAAATTATTGACTGATGAAAATGATAAGAATGAATTAGACTGGCAAAAAATAGCGGTTGCAAATGCACTGATTCATCCGTTTACGATCATCGCGGGTGGCCCCGGAACGGGTAAAACCTTTACCGTTACAAAAATTCTTGCCGCCTTACAGTCGTTGTCTGATACGACTTTGAGAATTGCAATGGTCGCCCCAACAGGTAAAGCCGCACAGCGACTTAATGAATCCATTCAAAAAGCAAAATCAGTGTTAATGATGAATAATTTGATGAGTGATGAGGTTTTAAACCGTATTCCTGATACCGCCAGTACTTTACATCGTCTCTTAGGCGTCATACCTGGAACACATAATTTTCGCTACAACGAACATCGAAAATTACCCTTTGATGTGGTTCTGGTTGATGAGATCTCAATGATTGACCTGCCTCTGATGACTCGTTTGATTCGGGCTATTGATGAACACTGTCAAATCATCATGCTAGGTGATGCCGATCAATTACCATCAGTCGCAGCGGGCAGTATTTTAGCTGATCTTGCCCCCCGACAATTACCTGGTTATTCATTAGACAGTAGTCAAAAGCTCTGTGATTTAACGGGCTTTGATATTCCTGTTTTAGGGGCATCAAATCAGGATTCTTATTTGAGTTTGGATCACCTCACTGTTTTGCAAAAAAGTCACCGTTTTGATGGTGGTGGTGAAATTGGTTTGCTAGCCAAAGCAGTTATCAGTGGTCATTCTGAGCAAAGCTGGAACTTACTAAAGCAAGGTAAAGAACAAATTGAATGGATTCAATCAAATTCATTCAGTCACTGGATTGAAGCGATGGTTGAGCAATATTTTGTGCCTCTTTTCCATCATAAAATGGAGCAAAATACTTCTGATATTCAGACCATCAATGATGCTTTTCAACAGCTAAACGAGTTTCGATTTCTCGCTGCAACACGACTCGGTGATCAGGGTGTTATTGCGATCAATGACATGGTTGAACAGTCTCTACGCTCCAAGGGATTCATTACTTCAAGAAATGAATTTTATCCAGGACGTCCCATCATGGTCACTGAAAATCACTATAATGTTGGACTTTATAATGGTGATACAGGACTGCTATGGCACAATGAACAAGGAAAGTTACAAGCCGTTTTCCCAGACAATGATTCTGTTCGATGGTTGAGTTTAGGCCGTTTACCAAAAGTAGAAACGGTTTATGCTATGACCATTCACAAAACACAAGGCTCTGAATTTTCTCATGTGGGCCTTGTTTTACCTGAAAGAGACAGTTTAATTTTATCTCGTGAATTACTGTATACAGGAATTACCAGAGCAAGTAAGCAATTGAGTCTATGGGGGAACTGGTCAATATGGAATCTTGGTGTCAGGAGAAAGATAGAACGTTATTCTGGCTTGGCAGAGCGAGTTTTTAAATAATATTCTTCCATGATGTTCATAATATATTATTTATCAATCAGTTAAATTTAATAGGTGTAAAGAAAAGGTAATTTGTTTCCCATTGTAATAATGTACGTTTTTCATAAAGAATTATCATTAAATTAATTCACAAACTGGCCTAAATTGTCAGATAAGACTGACTAAAATTAATGATATTTTTATTGCAATAGACAATAATGTAAAAAATAGAAATATGGAAGCGTGTTTTTCTAATAATCATGTTTTAGTAGATTTAACTGTTAGCTTAAAATATACAAATATGAAAAATAATGCATGGAACCCTACAAGAAGAAACAGAAATATTGGTACGGAGAAAAGTGGCTATTCTCAAAACAACAAATTTGTTGTTCCAGAACGCTGGCAGGATTTTAAAGTTTTTTGGGAAAGAATTGTTGATCCTGTCATTTTCCCAATTTGTATTAACCAGCATGAAATCACAATGTTAATAGAACCAACTTTAAAAGGTTATGTTCATGCTGTAACACCGCAAGATATAATTAGAATTCTTAATTTGGTTGAACTTGAACACCTAGAAGAAATTGAGTTAATAGTTTTAAGGCAGCCCAAAAAGAAAGAAGAAATATTAAAGCCAGCTTGGGGCGTTTTGTATATTATGCAGATTTAGGTAGATATTCCGGGCCTGCAATATACCTAGAAGCAATGCAGATTAATCGTATAATAAAATGGGACAATAAACTTAATCCTTATCAAAAAAAAGAACTTAATTCATTAGAAACAGATGGACATATAATAAAGAAAATAAAAAAAGGCTATGATGTTTGCACAAATCCAGAAACTGTGAGAAACACACAGCTATTTCGTACTATTCCTCATGAGGTTGGCCATGCTGTTGATTATCTTAAAAACTCTCTAAAACCCTCTATTGAAGCTGAAGATGAGTACATAACAAACGCATACAATTCAAAACCATCACTTGACAAAGAAGAGTTTGCACATAGATATGCAAGAGAATTTTTTTCAAAATGGTCAACATGGGGGAGTTTACCATTTAAACGAATTTATAATGAAAACAAACTAAAAGAAATGGGTGTAGATCCAGAATGGTTCAATTTTAATAAAGAGTAGCTAACAAGGAAATTCATCGGAGGAAAAAAGACGCCCCGATGATTTTAACACTATACTTACAAAATGAAACTAAAATATTTATTTCTGTTGAGTATATTATTTATCACCCATTTAAGCTATTCAAATAGAGTTAAACTATCTGTTTGTCGTTCAGAAGTTGATGAAAATAAATATCACCGCATTTAGAAAGTAATATGAATTTAGAAAATAAACCTGTTCAAATATTTATTAAAGAGGCTATGTTAAGAAGTCCGCAAGGCTTGGTAGTGTTATTTGGATTTATCACATATTGGTTGCTATCTGTTTTAATTTTAAGCAACCCTGAACTTATACTACCAAAACCTGGAATGCAATTTGGAATTTTGTTTTTGTATTTTTCTTGGCCTTTTGTGTTACTTATGACTTTTGTTAAATTTTCTAGCCCAAATTATACAGCAAGTTTATTTGATACTATTTTTATTTTTGGTGAATATCTTGCACCTTTGTGGTGGGTATATAAGAATAACTTTTAAATTTATGGGTTTAAATAATTATTTGTGTTATAGAATGAAACACAAGAGGTTGGTTTGTATTACAGGGATGAGTAGTAGCGGACAGCCATTTATTATAGTAATAAATGGCTGTCCGTAATTGCTCAGTCCGTAATTGCTCAGTAGATTTAACTGATAGATTTATCACTCACAATACCGTAAAAATGAATAGCATAAAATCAATAGTACTTTTGGCACTTACATCACTCATTATTGGGTGTTCGTTTGTTCAAAGTGTCAATAAATTGGGTAAGGATGTATATATACCAATTAAAGATGATTGGGAAGGCACTTGGGTTGCTGAGGATGGAGCATTACAGCTAAAAATAATAGACCAAGCTCATGGTGAAATAGAAATCATGTTTATTGAAGATGGAAAATTACTAAAATATAAAGTGTTTCTTACAAAAAATGGCGATGATAATACATATATGAATGTTATTGGAAGAAAAGAAGAAAAATATTACCATTTTGCAAAATTCAAAAAAGATAATAATCTAACAATTGTATGGCATATATCAACTGAAGCTTTAAAAGAAGCAATAATAAAGAAAAATTTAAATGGCAATATTATTAATAATAAATATGGTGACACAATTTTAATTAATGCCACTAAAAAAGAATTGAATAAGTTTTTTATAAATAATAGAAGACAAATGTTATTTGAGTATGAAAATCCACTTATATTAAGGCGTTTAACAAACTAAACATAAATTATTTCTGCAAATATAGGCGTTGGCTTTCAAAATAATATCATCAATAAAAACATTCAAGGATAATAAAATGAAATTAAAACTAGCTATTTTTTTAATTGTCTTATCGTTTGGTTCTGCTAATGCTGGTGAAAGATTAAAAGGAGATCAATTAAAAGAGTTTTGGACAGATAAAACCATTACTGGTGAACATAATAAAATGGGGGCAATAAAAACTTATCATTCTTCAGATGGTACAGTTCATAGTAAATCAAGTTTAGGTGCTGTACGAAATGGTAAATGGTGGATTGATGAATCATCAAATAAAAAATGTATAAAGTGGGATCATAAAAACAAAAAAAGTTGTCATTATACTGAAGTTAATAAAGATGGCACTCATACTCTTGTGCATGGAAAAAAAGGAAAAAAACTAGTTGAAATAAAATCAACAGAAGAGGGGAACAAACTTTAAAGTTACAAGCCAACAGAGAGTAGCGGACCTCATTTATTAAAGTAATAAATGGGGTCCGTAATTACTGTAAGATAACAGAGCTTTAAAATAGAGGACTTAAACATATCCTTCTACTTGATTTATAAAGTAAGTCATTGTTTATAATAGAATATGTTAGTTTTTTTGTGTGTGTTTTTATCATATATTTGTTGCATTAGGGTAAACCCAAAGTTACAATGTGTATTGCTTGTGAGCATTATTAATGCTATTCACAAATTATGATCGAACAAATAGGCTATTGAGTGACCCTGATAAAAACTCTGTTAATTCAAATCTTTATTGCTGTTTCAGTTACTCTGGTTTGTTGGATTTCTCATTTTTATCGCTTTCCTCAACATGAAGTGCCCATGCTGGTTCTCGGCTCTGGTATTATTCTGGGGTCTTTATATCGCATGGGATACCAGGTGATTCCTGCCTTATTTGTCGGCTTATTTGTCTGTCACTTCCAGCTTTTCGATTATCGCTTTCTTGTTTCATTCTGGTTGTCTGGTTCCATGCTGTTCTCGGGTTGGTTATCCTTACTCTACGTGCGTCATTTTTTTAGTGATGAGCTGATTGATCGACCTGTTTATAACTATCTGCACTTTTATGTCGCTGCGATACTGGTTGCTCCCATAAGTAATTTATTGCTGGATATCCCCTTAGTTTTCCTGATTGATCGTATGGATATCCTTGAGGATATTCGTCTGCTTATTTTTTCCTATACTTTGGGTCAGGCTCTGGGTGCATTGGTCTTTGCACCGGCAATTATCTTATTTGGCCAGCAATATCATCTCCGATATGCCTATGCTGATTTTTCTTCGGTCAGGATGGAGAAAGTGATCTGGCTGGTCACTGCATTGCTGTTGGTGTTATTAACTTTAACCTTAGGGGAGTATTACTCTTTTGCTGGCTTACTGGATGCTGAACTGCTGTTATTTCCAATGATAATCTGGAGTGCATTACGTCTGGGAGTGGTCTTTACCAATATTGCTGTAGCTATTATTTCCTATACGGTGTTTACCTTTCATTTTTTTGGCCTTGCTGGTACATCAGGATATATGAATGTTCCTCAAGTTTTAGGCATGCTGCTGTTGATTATTACTCTGGCCGTATTAGGACA
Organism: Gammaproteobacteria bacterium; assembly: GCA_016744395.1. GTDB lineage: Bacteria > Pseudomonadota > Gammaproteobacteria > GRL18 > GRL18 > GRL18. The sequence goes on from JADGEK010000044.1 coordinate 25,406, forward strand.
ACTGGTGGCAGCAGCCACACTGGAGCGCCGCAAGAAAGAGCTTATGTTAGAAAAAACAGCTTTGCATGATCCGATAACTGGATTAGCCAATGTGTTGTATTTGCGTAAAAGCATGGAAGAAGTCAGCCAAATTAATCAGCCCTTAGAGAATAGTCATATGCTGGGCTATATTTCAATTTGTAACTATGAGGCATTGCTACAGGGTTATGGTATTGAAGCTCGAAATGCACTCTATTGCCAGTTTGGTGGTTTTTTACAGTTTGAAACGGGTTCAGAGATCAAAATTTACCGTGTCAGTGGTCCGGTATTTGCCCTGTTATTAGAAAATAATTCGGATGAACAAGCCCTTAAATTCATGCATCACTTGTCTGACAGGATTAATCAGTTTAATTTTATCTGGGATGAACATCCTTTTCACATCAATGCTGTTTCTTCACTGGTGCCGGTAAATTATACTTCTGGTGAATTACATGGCCCTATTGAACATGCCAGTGCACTCGTTGAAAATGCTTATAAACTGGGACATATTGGGCGTGTTATTGTGAATGATAAAGATAACAATAAAGCACATCGAAAAGTTCGAGCGGACTGGTTAGGAAAAATTAATGAAGCCCTGGCAAAGGAACAGTTTATCCTGGTTGGGCAACCTATCGTTCCTATTGATACCAGTGCTGGTCGTTCAGCCAGGTTTTCTTTTGAAATATTATTGCGTTTACAGGGAACTGATGGCGAGTTGGAAATGCCAGATGATTTTATACCTTATGCTGAAAGTTTTAATTTGATGCCAATTGTTGACCGATGGGTTATCAGGCATGCATTACAATGGTTGTTATCTGATGATCTGGATTTGCAGAAAATTGGCACCTGTTCAATCAATCTTTCTGGGCAGTCTGTTGCCGATCCCAAGTTGTTTTCAGATATTAAAAAATTATTGCAAGAATATCCTGTGCCGACACACAATATATGTTTTGAAATAACAGAAACAGCTGCTATTGCCAATATGAATAATGCCACTACTCTTGTGACTCAGTTACAAGAGCTAGGTTGCTCTGTCGCTCTGGATGATTTTGGCAGTGGTTTATCATCCTTTGAATATCTGAAAAAACTTCCAGTGAATATCCTGAAAATAGATGGTGAATTTATTCACAACATGCCGCAATCAAAAACAGATTTTGTGATTGTTGATGCTATCTGGAGAGTGGCTGAAACAATGGATCTGACCACCGTTGCCGAATATGTTGAGTCAGAAATAATTCTTAACTATTTGTCAAAAATGGGAGTCAATTATGCACAAGGTTATTATACTGGCAAGCCGATAAGCTTAGAAAAAATACAACAGCTGATAGATGAGTCAAATAGCTCGTCTTGATGCAGACAGCTTATCAGGATTTTTTCTGAACAGGCTCTGAAGGGGCAGCAAACTTTTTTCCTGTTTAGCTGATCCTTGGTAAGAGATCGTCTTCAAGCTCTTCGAGAAAATATTTCCCACCAGCTCAGTTTTTAGTACGATACTTGCATGAGTGTAGTAATAGTAACAAGACAGCTATAATTTAAAAATCTTTAATTTATGGTTATCCATAACTGACTGCATAACTGACTAGTCAAACGAAAAAAATACCGAGAAATAATAATGAGTCCAGAATTAAAATTTCACTCTATAATTGTAAGCTTAGCAACACTCATAATATTTACAATTTGGACACAACTTACAAATTTAGTGGTGCTATATCCTGCAACATCCGTTATTGCAGCATCCTTAGTTTCGATAGGCATGTATAGATTGCTGGCAATTGTTATTCTTTCTGCTTTTCGAAATATTACAATAGTAAAAAAATGATTCTTGGGGCAAGCTATATGGAGGGCACATGGGTTGGTTTTTTTATTGGGCACGATGAAACACCAAGATTCTTTATCGAAACTTTTGAGCAAAGTATAAGTGACCTGATTATTAGAGGAAAGGCATTTAAAGAAAGTGGTGAGTACCATGGATCATGGATTGCCGAAAACACTGAAGTAAACACAAGAACTGGCAAGTTGACATATACATATGATGCGGATGTAATTGGTAACAGTCACGTCAATCCAGGCTTAGCTGTATTTACATTTGATCGGGAATCAAGAGATAAACCTCCACATGCTATGATAGGTTTCTCATCTGATTTGTTTAATCCAAAAAAACTGAAATCATTCGAAGAGAAGATGTCGGATAATACATCAATAATTATTAGTGATGCCATAGAAAAAGCAAAAGAAATATACTCGAAAAATAAGGATTGTTTCTAGGTTATATGCTTGGTCAACTCTAATAACGGCATAAACGCAGGAAGCGATGATTAAAATATTCCTAAGTGTTGGAGCAACATATAAGGAATGAAATTATGGTGGTCCTGTAATGTCACTTGAACTTATTCGATCAACAAAAAGGTAATGTTGAAGCACAGCATCATTAAGGTTATCTCTATTTTGGTGGAGACTTTGAAATGACTTCTAAAGAATCAAATTATTGCTATAATAAAGCCGTTAAAGAAGGGATGTAAATGATGGGTGTTTGTAATATGACACTTATGACAGTGATGATGAGATCATCCATGTACGGTTTAACTAATTTCATTAATGATATTGGGTTGGCTTTTGTTTGTTCATTAAGTAGGACATTTTCTTCTTTATCCAGTAAATAAATGTAAAATATTTGTGTATGTAGGAGCATTCTGCAGTAATATTGGTGCTTTTGGATGTAAAATTACATTGGATCTTCTCCTTTTAATTATCTGTCTTTTATCATTTTCTGTTAATGCAAGTCAAAGAGCTGTAACTGATGAAGGAAATATTGTCATATTAAACTCAAATGGAACTTGGGAATATAATAGTCCTTCTACATTAGAGAAAAAAGAAATAAAAACAAATCCAATAACATTCAAAAAATCACCTGAATCTTAAATACGTTATTTTAATTGGCATTGTATATATAATATTTTCAGAGCCATTTTTTCTGTAGGTGTTGAATATTCTTCCGTGGATTTTATTAATCTTCTTGTTACATTTATTATCCCAAAAGGAATTACAAGCTATTGAGCTCATTCTTGAGAAATGAACTAAATTGGAGTATAACTGAACAGAACTAGTCAACAACTTGTTACAAACGATAATAACTAAAATATGGAAGTACTTAATGAATTGGGAAAGATTCCATTACATATGTAGAAGAACTCTAAAAGAGTTAAATGACAATGAAACGATTAATGAATGTATTGAACGCATTGAACACTCTACTGGGAGTGATTGTTACGGTGAGTCTGTAACAAATAATTCAATTTCTAAACACTTATTAATAAAAATCAAAAATAAATCAGAACGTACAGAAGCGGTAAAAGCTTTACATATTTATAGTGAAATAGACTTTTCAAACCTTTTGACTGAGCCAATGCATTTTAAAAGAGTAATTATCTATTTACTGCTCGTTTTTATCGTATTTATCTGTATCAGTGGCATATATCATTTCATGGTTACTCCAGCATTTTTAGATGCATTCAAATCATTTGAGTTAACTATGCCATCAGAGCTGGTATTTTATCAAGATTACTGGATACATATTATAAGTGTCATATTAATATTGATGCTACTATCACTTTATATTGGATATATTTTAAAAAGCATACTTACTTTTAAAATAAATCAACTTGATAGTACTGTTGTTCGATTTTTTTTATTTAAACAAATAAAATCATCTTATTCCAAAATTTTAGATGCTATTTCTTATCCTGTTTCAGTTACAAAATCTAATAGTCAATTATCTAGCATTGATGAACATTTAAATGGTGTAGAAAAAATAGGAATGAATCTAGCAACAGAAATATATTCAATTGTTGAGTTTGAAAGAAAGAGGTTAGTTTTACAAAGCGAACGGTTGATGCGTATTTTATCAGTATTAATAGCAATAGCAGTAATATCTGTAATATTTAATTTTGTGGCTAGTGCTTACTCACCAATGTTTGTTTTAGGAGAAATAATGTGAATAAAAAGAAGGGATTTACATTAATAGAATTGATGGTTGTTGTGGCAATCATTGGTATATTGGCTTCTGTTGCACTACCAGCATATCAGGTTTATGTGCAGAGAAGTGAAGTTGTTGAAGCTCTCAGTATGGCAAGTACAATAAGAGAAAACATTACTAACTATTATGTCGAGAATCTTGACTTTCCATCTAATAACGACAAAGCTGGTGTGCCTGCCCCAAACCTACTAATCGGGAACAGAATAACAAGTGTTATAGTTGAGGGCGGTGCAATACATATAACATTGGGAAACAAAGCATCTAAGCCGCTGCAAGGTAAAATTCTTACTTTCCGCCCTGCAGTTGTTACTGGTAGTCCAAAAAGTCCAATTGCTTGGTTATGTGGTTATGATTATCCAGTGAAGGGCATGGAAGCTATCGGTAATAACAATACAAATTTAGATAATGTTTTTTTACCTTCTGCCTGTAGAAATAGAACATAAAATTGCTATAAGATGTCGCTAAGTATCATCAGGGCTTAGCGACTAATTAAATTTTGGAGAATAACGAAAGGATTTCCCTTCTCAATTCTCCACAGGAAGCTCTGGTGAAAATTGAATACAACGATATGTGTAGAGGTAGTTGATGGCCTATAACGATAAATACAGATTAAGCAGTCATGCGGTAATAATAAATGAAGAAAATGAAGTTCTTCTTTTAAAAGCGACTTATGGAACTAAAGGTTGGGGTTTACCTGGTGGTGCGTTAGAACCAGGAGAAACCATACATGATGCTCTATTTCGTGAATGCTTTGAAGAGTTGGGAGTAAAGGCTGAAGTAAAATATTTAAGTGGTGTTTATTATCACTCTGTATATGAATCACAAGCTTTTATATTTCGGGCTGAATTAAAATCTTCAAATATTGTTCTTAGCGAGGAACATTCAGAATATAAATACACAAAAATTACTGAACTCTCTGATATTCAAAAGCAAAGAGTTAATGAGTGTATTAATTTCAATGGAGTCGTTCAAAGTGACAAGTTTTAAATCACGTATAGCCAGTGTGATCTGCTGGATAGAAAAGCAGTCACTGTTTTAAGACGTTAGTGAAAGAAGTGGCAACTAAGGGTAGTTAATGAATTTATTTAATATTCCATTATGGTTTGGAAATCTTTATCCAGCGAGGCAGTATATTCATCAGAGAGCAATTAATTGTTTTTTCTTACCATGTTACTGAAATTCTTTCAAATGCTCAGCGAACCTATAATATCTCAAATGATATATCTATTTAAGGCTTATACATAGGCCTGCCTTTCGGTAGCCAGTTCTTATATAGATTTTCCTTTGAAAATGTTTATGGTTTAGGAACAGCGATTTAGGTGTGTATTCTAAAGAATACATTTGGGATTCTTTAATCGATCTCTCATTACATATTTCAAGAGCAGTTCGAGAAAGGCTGGCCCCAACTTCAGCCACTCAATAAGAGTTTGGCATGATTCTGGGTATAATAGTTGGGTTGAATGGAAAAAAGATGACTCAATTATTGTTAATATTGATCCACTGCGATCAGAGATGGCTTTTTTCTTGTGGGGTTCGATTATACAATAACAACTGGTGATCACTTTAATGTAGCTTCCAGAATGAAAGGACTAGAATTCTTTAATGTTATGACTCGCTCAAATGATTTATATGGTCTAGGTAATGCATAACAAAGCAATTAACTTCGTGCACAAAAATATGTATTGGACGGGAAACATGACCCTTAATAGTGCGTTGGATTTTTGGTGTGGATAACTGAGCACAAGTGATTCAAAGTGGCCATAATTTGAAATTAAAAGTTAGTTAAGTTTTCAAAGACTTCCACAATTTAAGAAATTGAAATCATATTTGTTTACAGAGTATCATGGATATAAATCATGGGTGTCTGTAATTTGACTATTGATTATCTATATCACAAAAAAATATAAATTTTATGATCATTATGCTTTCTAAATCATTTTTTTGATTGATGAGAAGTATTGTTTGCAACTACAGCTCTTATTATCTACTCTTATACTGGCAACTGAAAATATTATTAAAGGAATATAGAAATGAAATTTAATGTGAAAGCTTTTGGTTTTTCTCTTGAAAATGCACAGTTTTTGGCCAAGTCTGCTAATATTTCTTATCAAAATTTTGAAGACGATGATGTGATCAATAAGATTAAAAGTTTGGGCTTTGAGAAATCAAATATTAAATTTTTTGATTCTCAGGAAACTCAGGCTTTTTTAGCAGTGGATAAAGAAAAAATCATCATTTCTTTTCGAGGGACAGAGCCAAAAAAATTAAAAGATTGGGTAACAGATGCTAAAGTTAGAAAAACATCAGGACCTTATGGTGATGTTCACCGTGGCTTTGCAAAAGCATTAAGTCATGTCTGGACAGATATTGAAGACACTATTGATGAAGTCAGAGATAATAATCAATCCATTTGGTTAACGGGACATAGCTTAGGGGCTGCTCTTGCTACTTTAGCAACTGGGCTTATTCAAACGAATGAACAAGCTTTAACCGTGAGCGGTTTATATACCTTTGGTTCACCCAGAGTGGGTAGTCATTATTTTGCAAAACAGTTTAATTGGGATAATCGTAATGTTTTTCGATTTGTTAATAATAATGATGTGGTGACTAGGGTCCCTCTTAGTCTGACCTATTCTCATGTTGGCACTTTAATGTATTTTGATAAAGAGGGTGATTTTTTTAAGGATGATGAACTTAAATGGTGGAATATATTTTGGGATGGTGTCGAGGGTAACATAGACAGTTTTTTGAATCGTAATCCTGCTGATGCCATCACTGATCATAGTATGGATAATTATGAAAGAAATATTATGAATATAACATCTTAGTGTCTACTACTGTAAGGGATTAAAATTTTAATTCTAGGTGTGAAACGGACTGATATGCTTCTCCTGAAATTATGGATTTAGATGATAATGGTCAGTCTGAAGTAATTATTAGTGATAATATTGATGCTGATCCTGATTTGAAAGTTGTGTTAACAACTTTGCACTCAGGAATTATTGCTTATGAGCTACCAAATACGGCAAAGGAAAAGTATTTTTGGAGTGCTGGCTCTGGCTATTCAGTGAATGCATTAGAAAACGTTAAGTCTATTATAATAAAATCATCCATTTTAGGGAGAGAGGAAAATCTTGAATTTTTAATGGTGAATAGAAAGGTCAGTCAACATTGATGCCGTATTGAAGGGCTGGTGTGAATTTGTTATGGTTAATTATTGTTTTAAAGTAGCTTTCTATAATAATTGATTTAAATAAAGGACATTTAGTATGGCTGAAGAATCAAAAGGATTCTGGGCTTCATTACAGGGAATTTTGACTGGTATTGCGGCTATTATTACTGCGGTTACAGGTCTTTACATTGCGGCTAATAGTGATGGAAACTCGAATGACACTAAGGCTTCAACAGTTGAAACTGTGTCTGAAGTGTCATCTTCAACTCAGACAAATGAAGCGGAGATAATTGAGCCAATCCCAATGAGTTCTGGAGCAAAGCCTGTTGATGTTGCTGTCATTATTGAAAATGAAACAAAAAAATACGAACAACTGCCAGATTCTGGTTTGGCTGCTTTGGTGGACTGCCAACAATTTCCAACGGTAAATAGTGTTGGGACTTTGATGAGTTGGTCAAATAACTACCATCAAAAAATCATTGATGCGGGTGATATGGATAAAGATGAATCGCTTAGATCATGCGAAAAGGCAATTGACTATCGTGGTATGGCGCATTGTCAGGCACCTAATGATATAGGAATACGTCAGGCGCTCTTTGAAACTCTGAACCTTTGCCGTACAGCTGGCATTGAATGGACTGATGTGAAGAAAAAATGAAGTAAAAGAATACTGTTTTTTTTAAAACTTATATAAAAATGAGAGCTAACAATGGAAAACATCAACCTTAAAGAATACAAAGTTTGGGATCTGCCCGTTAGAATTTTTCACTGGATTAATTTTACTGCCGTGATCAGCCTTATTTTTGTCGGCTTGATTATGCTATACAAGAAAGAATTGGGTATTAGTGCAATTGATGCCAAAATTGCCTTAAAAGAACTGCATATTATTATTGGCTATGTGTTTGCTGTGAATCTACTGGTTCGGATACTCTGGGGGTTCATTGGTAATAAATATTCTCGATGGTCTTATATTTTTCCTGGTAAAGGTTTTATGGAAGAAGTGAAGACTTATAAAGCCTCAATCAAACAAGGTGAAGCGCAACAGTTTATTGGACACAACCCAATGGGGCGTCTTGCCATAACATTCATTGTATTATTACTGATTACTCTTGGGGTCTCAGGGCTGATTCGAGCGGGTACTGATGTCTATTATCCCCCTTTTGGTTCTTATGTGGCTCAATACATAGCTGAGCCTGGAGTCGATCCTGATACAATTGTTCCATATAATCCTGCGGGCACAAACACGCAAAAAGCAAATGAGTTGAAGGCATTTAAAGGGCCATTTGGAAAAGTTCATTTGTATTCTGCTTACGCTCTGATGTTTATTATTCTTCTGCATATTTTCTTTGTTGTTATGACTGAAGTTCGAGAAGGCGGGGGACTGATCACTGCCATGTTTACAGGTAAAAAAATA
>JADGEK010000155.1 GCA_016744395.1 Gammaproteobacteria bacterium
TGGTGAATTTTTCATGCCTAAAGGCTGGATCACTGCCCATGTTGCTCAGGAGTCCCCATCATCTGAACGTTCGGCTATTGACTATGTCATTGATGGTGATAATGAATTACGTCGTATTGAACAAAAAATTGATGAGGCCAATGAAACAGGTCACGGGGAATTACTGGGTAAGTTGTATACCCATTTAGAAGAAGTGGATGGGTATACAGCCAATAGTAGAGCATCCCAACTCTTATCGGGTTTAGGTTTTTTGCAAAATCAGATGCAAAATCCTGTTAATAGTTTTTCAGGTGGCTGGCGAATGCGCCTCAATTTAGCCCAGGCTTTGATGTGTCGTTCTGATTTATTACTATTAGATGAACCGACCAATCACCTTGATTTAGATGCGGTACTCTGGCTTGAAGAGTGGCTGAAAAAATACCCTGGGACTTTACTACTGATTTCACATGACCGTGATTTTCTTGACAGCGTTATGACTCATATTGCTCACATCGAACATCAGAGAGTTACATTATATACAGGTAATTATTCACAATTTGAACGTGTTCGTGCAGAGCAACTGGCACAACAACAAGTGTTGTATGAGCGTCAGCAGGAGGAAATAAAACACATACAGAGTTTTATTAACCGCTTTAAAGCAAAGGCAACTAAAGCAAAGCAAGCACAATCCAGGGTAAAAACGTTGGAAAAAATGGAACTGATTGCCCAGGCCCATGTAGATTCTCCCTTTCATTTTGAGTTTCATGCGCCAGATAAGGTACCTAACCCGCTTATTTCATTAGACGATATTAAGTTGGGCTATGATGAAACAACGATCCTGGAACATGTTCATATCAACCTGCAACCTGGCTCTCGAATTGGCTTATTGGGGCATAATGGTGCAGGTAAATCGACATTTATTAAACTCCTGGCGGATGAATTAACCGTTCAAGCCGGGCGGGTTGAGCGCTCCAGTGAATTACGTATTGGTTATTTTGCTCAGCATCAATTAGAGCAGTTGCACCCTGAAGATACACCGATAGAGCATTTTCAACGACTGGATAAAAGAGCAACAGAACAGGCACTGCGAAATCATTTAGGTGGGTTTGGATTCAGTGGCGATAAAGTGGATTCAAAAATTGCCCCATTTTCTGGTGGTGAAAAAGCACGTCTGGTGTTTGCAACACTGGTGTATCAAAAACCCAATTTGTTGTTGCTCGATGAACCAACCAATCACCTGGATCTGGATATGCGGCATGCTATCAGTCTTGCCTTACAGGAATTTGAAGGGGCGATGGTGATTGTATCGCATGATCGTCATCTATTACGCAGTGTAACAGATGATTTTTATCTAGTTGCGGATAAGAAGATTGATGTTTTCAAAGGTGATCTGGATGATTATCGAAACTGGATCACCGATCAGAAAAAACTGGAAGCACAAGCTGAACCAAACACTCAGTTGTCTGATAGTGTACCAGTAAAAGTGATACAAAATAAAAAAGAGCAGAAACGTCTTGATGCAGAAAAGCGCAAACGACTTCAGCCATTAAAGAATAAAGTCTCCAAACTTGAAAAAGAAATGGATAAACTGAATCATGAAAAAGATGGAGTGGAAGCACTCATGGCTGACTCTGAAATTTATGAAGATGCGAATAAAGATCAATTAAAAGAGCTATTACAAAAACAGGCAAAAGTCACTCAATCACTGGAACAAATAGAAGAGCAATGGATGGAACTCAGTGAAGAACTTGAAGAGTCATAAATACGAATAAAAAGCAGGTTTGTGAGCCAGGAAATAAGGATATGATAAAAACATTTAAATTTTTAATCAAAACATTAGCGATTCTTCTAGTATTGTTTATCGTTGTTTCAGTGGCTTTTACAGTGCTTGTTGATATCAACCAATACAAAAGTGAAATCATTGAACTGGTTGAACAAGAAGCGGGGTTGAAGCTTGAGATCAATGGTGAAATGAAGTTGACTATTTTTTCAGGTTTAAAATTTAATGCTGAAAATGTAAAGCTGTCTTTGGGAAATGAACTCATTGCCGATATTCAATCATTAAAGATTGGTATGGAAGCTTATTCAATTTATATAGGAGAGCCTGAAGTTGACTCAGTGGAATTGCATGTCAGAACACTGAATATTTTCAGAGATAAAAATAACCAGTTTAATTTTTTGCCTCTTTTAAATGAAAAGAGGCAAAACAACCCAGTTTTAGAGACGAATAAAATTAAACGAGTTGAAAAGCTTGCTCTTAATTATTTAGCCCTTAAAGACATAAAGCTTTCAATTGAACAATTTCAATACCTGGACGATTTGGAATCCATATCGGTTAAATTAAATAAAGTGAATGCCTCCCTCTCTCTACTACCCATTATTGATCATTCTGAATTGGTCATTGATGATCCCCGAGTTTTAGTGGATTACACCTATTCTGGAAAATTGGACATTAAACAAGCATTAATAAATCAATATCAAATCTCCAGCCTATCATTGGTATTTAAAGATAAAAAAGGGGATTTTGTTGCTGATGAGCTGGCTTTCCATTTTATTCAGGAAGGTGTTGAACATACACCACCACCTCTTGTTTTTGAGGCTCAAGGTCAAGCGTCTATAACAGTGCGTTATGATATTCCAAAAGGGGCCACAGAACCTCTTTGGTTTAAACCCGATATGATAAAAATTGGAAAGTTTGATTTCAAATTACCCAAATTAAAAGTAACTCAAGAGCAATTTCGACTGGAAACGACACAAGCAAAAATTGATTTTGAAGAGGTGAGTGTTTTTGATGGTAAAAAATATCTTTTAGATAATTTACAGCTTAAATCAATGAATTTTGACAGTAAGAAGCTCAATATCAACCTACAGGACAAGGGTGATTATGAGCTTAATCAATTGATTCTCATACTCAATAATTTCCCTCTCATTCAGAAAGGTAAAGTGATTGATATGATGTCGGAATCCTTTCTAAGGGAATTTTCAAAAAAAGGACAAGTTAATTTTTCGACTGGCCACTTATCTCATGAATCTCACGCATTAAAAAATTTAGCGCTCATTTTAAAAGGAAAAAATAACCGTATTTCTCTGAATAAGTTTTCCTTTAATGCACTTGAATCCAAAATGAATGGAGAAGGGGAGCTTATATTTTATGCTAAAAATAAGAATAAAATCCCCAAATGGAACTCTAAATTTCACAGTGACAAACTTAACTTACAACCTTTTTCAGAAGTCATGAGCTTGCCAAGTAAATTAGAGGGTTATGCCTCAATCAATACTCATTTATCGGGTGAATATCAGGATTCAAAATTTACGATTGATGATGGGTTAGTCAATACAAAAGTAAATAATTTACTTGTAAAAGGAATTAATCTTGATAAAGTTCTGGAAGACTTTCAGAGTTCTCAAAGTGTTGGCTTACTGGACGTTGGAGCTGTGGCGCTATTGGGGCCTGCTGGTATGCTGGTCACTAAGGGTAATGACTACCATAATCTTATGAACAGTCTGGATAATAAGGGTAATAGTGAAGTAAAACAGTTAAACTCAGAAATTTCTTTTTCTGATGGTGTTGCCACTCTAAATGACGTAGCCTTTGCGACACTAAAACATCGTCTTGCCTTAACGGGGAAAATTAATACTAATAACAATAGCTTCATTAATTTCAAAGTGGCCACTATTGATAAACATGGCTGTCCTATTTATCAGGAAGAAGTCAAAGGAGGCCTTGATTCTCCTAAAGTTAAAAAAGTGAATGTTTTAGTGAGTGGTGTGATTAACCCGATTAACTCTATACTTTCAAAGGTTAAAAAACCTTTAAACATATATTGTAAAAAGCCTTTTTATACTGGTGTGGTTAAAGCACCAATACAATGATGAGTGTTGACTGAAATTTTAAACGTGATGATAACATTTGAACACCGCCTTATTTTCACTAAAATCAATTTTTATAAAATTAGCCTTTGCGCAAGGCCTGGATAGCAATAGTGCCTTAATATTACATTTGGCTATCTTAGGGTATTTACCAGTTGCATTCTATATTAGATTAATCTAACATGTTTTTTTGTTCCTAATTAACCCATTATTTGTCAATTCGGGGATAAAATGCTGAAAAACTTATTATGGACAATAGGTAGCAACAAGTATGGATACGATAGAAAACCAACCACAACTGCTTTCATTTCTTGAGCAAAATGGCACACTTGTGCTATATGCTGTCATCAATGGAGCTTCGTTTGAACATTTTGAACGAACATTGTATGAAATAGAACCCGATCCTCATTTTCGCTCGTTATTTATGGGAACGGATCACCATGAAATACGAAACATTGCCCCTTATCTGCTTGAATTATCGCTGGATTCTCCCTTTCTTAATTATCTTAATTCACTTGAACAACAATCTTGGGGCTATTTTGCTTTAAGTATTTTTGATTTTGATTCAGTCTTTAAGCATTATCAAGATGCTTTGTTTGCTTCATGTTCAGACTATGAGCGAGTTTATTTCTTTTTTTATCAGTCTGAAATTGCATACGCATATTGTAAAGAGGCTGTTGAAGAGCAACTAAAGCATTTTCTGGGGCCTGTACAATCTTTACTATTACCAAACTATGATGTCTTTCTATTAAATGAATCTCATCCATATGCCTGTTGTATTCATAATCCTGCAAAGGATCCCCAAAAAAATGAAGTCACTCAGATTGTTATCACTGAGCGTCAGCTTAAAGCATTTGAAACGGTGACAGAAAAAGAATTCATACGAAAAATGACAGAGCATTTATCTTCTTTGTCATTAGCCTATCATCACTGGACACTGGAACAAAAAGTGAACTTTATTCAATATGGGATAGAGCATAGTCAAAAATACAAAATAAGCAGCCACAGCAATATTGAAAACTATCTTGAATTGATGCTGACTTATGGCTATCAGTTTGATGAAACTCAAACAGCTTGGGCAGTGGAAATATTGAACAATAATCAGTTAAAAGGCAGTGAAAAAATAAGCCAGTTACTTGCTTCAGATAGTGCAATCGCAAGGATGTCAGTGGCAGAAGCAATATGAGTGAATTTAATTTCCAGCGCCCATTTGATCCAGCCTCTGTTAAGGAGGCAAATGATATTTTTTATTACTATCACCCTGAAATGATTTTACAGGGACAACGTCAACCCATTTACCCTCTTGATCCAAAACACAGAGACTATCGAGATGAGTGGGAATATTACTATGTTAAGAGTGGAGGAAAAATCAAATCTAAGGAACCTTTTGTTGATACCGCTGACGTTGATTCAAATACCATAGGTAAGTGTCAGAAAGATAAAAAACTGGCTATTGTTGATTTGCTTTATATTCCTTATACAAAAATGCTTTATCCACTGACAATGGATGATATGTTGGAAATAGAACAGGAAGAGGCAAAAATGAATGACATTATTCGACCTCTTGCCCTGGCGCGTGAAAGAGGTGATGTAAAGGTTTTAAATGATGCAAAAAAAGAGGTGCAAGAAGCATTTGTTGCTCTTGGCTTTGATAAAATGGTTAAAGCGGTTGCAAGTGGTGGTTCGGTTAATGGTATTACAGAAGCAATAAGATATCGAGGGAAAAACTACACTTATATCCGCTCAGATAAAATAAAAAATCACTGGCGTGGTTATAAAGCTGAAACTGAAGTTGACTTAAAAAAAGAGAAACAAAAAGCAAAAAATGTATCGGCTCACTTTTCTGAAAAAGATAAAAAGAAAAGTTGGAAAGAAAAAGCCAGTCAGAAGGCAATCGATGATCTTCTTAAAGGTTTGAAAGAGACTACGATAGAGTATGAATGGAAGGTACCCGATAATATTATCGATAATTCATTTTATCGATGGGCGAATACTTTTAGTACACAACGTAAAGCAGAATGGATTGTTGTCGACAAAGATTTTTTAAATGATCCTAATCGTCATTTTGATGCCAGTGCAGAATGTCAACTGATGCGTTTTGTTATGGGGGCAAGTATAAAATCTGAATTTCAACCCATGAAGGGAAAGTTTCATCTGAATGCAAAAGCAAAATCAGACTTTGCACTTGCTGAAGCACAGGCCAGGGCAGAAGGGTTTTTACCCAATAAAGGTGGTTACCCTCTCAAATTTGATATGCCTCTTAAAGAATCCAAAGAAACCCGTGAAATTGATCTGGGTAATATTCGTGTCAATTATGATTTTGTACTTTATGGCTATGCAGGAGCATCAGTTGCTTTGGGGCTCTCTACACACTTTGATATGAGTGATGGTGTCATGAAAATTTGCGCCAAAAGTCCCAAAGACAAGAATAAAAAGAACAAAAGTAAACATCGTACGATGACTCAGAGAACATCTGCTGGCGCAGAAGGTGAATTTTTTGCTGGTGTGAAAGCGGGTTGCAAAGTTGGGGCGAAACTACAGTGGAGTAATCCTGAGAATGATTATGACTTTAATGAATTAGCTGAATGTGGTTATGATATTTCCGTTTCTGCCGGGGGAGGTGGGGCTGTTAA
>JADGEK010000208.1 GCA_016744395.1 Gammaproteobacteria bacterium
GTTGTTTCAATGCTTGGATTTTTAATGATCAATTGGATGCAGCGTTATATTTCTGAGCCAATTAATGCATTGAATTCAACAATCCAGGCTATATCACAAAAGCAAGATTATAGTTTACGGGCAGAAAAATACAGTAATGATGAGCTGGGCGCTTTAACGGATGGCTTTAATCTGATGCTAGGACAGATATTTCATCGTGATGAGGCATTGGCAAAAACTTTGACTGAATTGAAAGAAGCTTACTATATTGCTGAGCAGGCTAGCTTGGCCAAGTCAAACTTCTTAGCATCAATGAGCCATGAGATCCGTACTCCTATGAATGGTGTATTGGGTATGGTGAACTTAATGATGCAGACACAACTGGATAAAAATCAGCTTCACTATACTAAAACCATTCAAAACTCAGGAAAAACGCTACTAACTATCATTAACGACATTCTGGATTTTTCAAAGATTGAAGCAAATAAACTTAGTCTGGAATCAATCGTGTTTAACCCTAGGAATACACTATCAGAATTAGGTAAACTCTTTGCTGAACGTTTGCAAACTTCTGGAATTAATTTTACAACTCACCTCTCTGAAGATTTCCCCAATGCTGTCATTGGCGATCCGAGTCGTCTGAACCAGATATTATACAACTTGCTTGGCAATGCGATTAAATTTACCGCCAAAGGCCAGATTTC
This sequence comes from Gammaproteobacteria bacterium, assembly GCA_016744395.1. GTDB lineage: Bacteria > Pseudomonadota > Gammaproteobacteria > GRL18 > GRL18 > GRL18. The sequence continues at coordinate 684 of JADGEK010000208.1, forward strand.
TATCAGTTGCAGACAAGAAAAAACAGAAAATGATAAGACTTTGCTCTATTTTGAAGTCAAGGATAATGGCACGGGTATATCGGAAGAAAAACAAGAACGTCTATTTGAAGCTTTCTTTCAGGCCCATAAGGAACAAGACTGGATGCAAAGTGGTACTGGATTGGGATTAGCTATTGCTAAAAACTTGTGTGATGCAATGGATGGTCACATGGGAGTGATCAGTAAGTTAGGAATTGGTTCAACTTTTTGGTTTACTGTCTGGTTAGAGCAAGCTAATGAAAGTGAGTTACTTGATCAAAGTTCAGGTAAGGATGTTACCTTGCCTGAAGCGACTAATTTTGGCGCTAAAATTTTATTAGCAGAAGATAATATGGTTAACCAGGATGTCGCTGTTGGCAGTTTAGAATACTTTGGCTGTCATGTTACTGTTGCCAATAATGGCAAAGAAGCCGTTGATTTTTTCAATGAAAAACAATTTGATCTGATTTTGATGGATTTTAGCATGCCTATAATGGATGGTATGGCCGCCTGTAAGGCAATTCGTCAGTATGAGTTACAACATAAATTGCTAGAAATACCGATTATTGCGTTGACTGCTCATGCTGTTATTGGTGTTCGACAACAATGTATGGATGCTGGAATGAATGATTACTTGAGTAAGCCTTTTTCATTGTCACAACTTTTAGCAATCTTAAATAAATGGCTACCTGTAACTGAAGCAGTTGCCATTTCGGAGCAATCTCAGAATAGTTATGAGTCAGATGACTCATCTGTTGAGCCACAAGTAAAGCAAGAAGATATTATTGACCTGCAGGTGTTTGAACAATTACGCGCGGTTCAACAGCCAGGGGCGCCTAGCATCATAAAAAAAATGCTGGAGCATTTTTTACAACAAACTCCCAAGTTACTAAAAGATTTGAAGGATGCCTTGGCTGAAGGTGATGCAGCAACATTATGGAAAACAGCGCACAGTCTAAA
>JADGEK010000045.1:0-9100 GCA_016744395.1 Gammaproteobacteria bacterium
TGTCGACGTATTATACTCTATTTTTATAAAAGTGTTAATTTAAGCCCTCTGTTTTAGAGTATTTATTTATTGATTATTTAAATAAGGAATTATTGAAGGCATAAATTATTGAGTTGTAATAATACTATGGAAAGCAAATTTAATGGCTAGAGACAAGAGGTGTCTTGTCTCTAAGAGCAGAGACGTCGGTCTTAGTCAATAAAGCCATTACTGGTTGCTGCTTGCTCGGTGTCGCCACCCGATACTTTAGTGAAGGCTTTATTGTAAGCAGTCGGTGTTGAAAACAACTTACCAAAACCATTAGGGCCAAACATTTTTAGATCATAGAAAAAAGCTGCAATTCGAAAGCGAGCATGTAGGGCAATAATTTTATTATCATCGACCATAATTTCATAGGGAAGGTAGGCGGTTCTCTTTAATGGTAAATAGTCAATAATGGACATGGTTTTTCTAGTGTTCAATGCTTCATCGCCAGAATCTTTTTCATTCATAGCAACGCCAAAAATGACCTGATCTTTTCCTGGAATTTTAAGCTCATATACTTTCGTTATACCACTGTCTTTATTGTTAAAGCCTTCAATAAGAGCTGCCATTGCTTTAACATGACTGTCATACTCAGGTAATTCGTAGAAAGAATTAAAACCTTCCAGGCCAAAACTGTATTTATAACGTTTGAGTTTTCTGGCGCTTAAACCTTCGCCACCAAAAAATTGTTCAAAGCCAAAGGCTTGAGTCATTTGGTCTAATATGGGCTGCATATCAATGTTTTTCATGCGATAAGCATGCTTCATATATACAGGGTTGGTATAAGCGATTTGCATTTGGTTTTTGACTTGAGTCAGACTGACTCGTTGAGGCGCTGCAAAGCCACCATATTCTGTTTCAGAGGCTAAGGATTTTAATTCATCACTGGTAATAATATAAATATAGGCATCATCGTAAGGTGAGTATTCTGCCACAATAGTAAAAGGGGACTGTCTGATCAGTTTTTCTATCTTTGACTTGGCTTCATCCATTTTCATATTGCTTTGTTCTGCCAGAGCAAATGGTTTGAATGTCTCTTTATCAGCAGCATAAAGTGACAGGCTTGCTAAGCTTAAAAACAGTAAAATCAGTATACGGATAGATTGAGGAATGTTTCGTAAAAAAAACATAAAATGAACTCCAAGCCTACTTTGAATGTCGGTTTTATTATTATTAAAAATGAATAGATCATCTTATTCGGTTATTAAAGATGATGACAGCTTCTTAAGGTCTGTTTAAAAAAATGAAAACGACTCATTTTAACTCACATAATTACTTGTATGCTTTGACAATCGAGGTAAATAAGTAATTGGTTATAGAAGTGTTTTCTAATCTATATCATTTGTTATTTATAATCACAATTTACCTTAAGTATCGAAATAATCATAGTTTATTTCACTCTTTTTTTAGAAAAAAAAAGCATTTTGTACTATAAATTGTAAAATAATACTTAATGGTTTATTTATTTATAGTATAAAACTTAAGCAAATAACACATATGTAATTGATTTAACTTATAAAATTGTAGGAATTGAATGGGGAATTTAACAAAACAGCACCAGTTTTTGGAAAAACTGATAAACCTTCAAATAATGGGGCATTTAAATAACGAACAAATTGAACTGCTTTATGTCTCAATCAATTCTTTTCTACAAGAACCTGAAGCATCGGATTATACTCTGGAGTCACTTGCTGTGCGGATTGTCAAAATGGGCGTTGATTATGAGGCCTATGTGTCAGCCCTGATTTTTAAGACTCTGCCAGATGAGTTTACAAAAAAGGAGCTGGTCAAGCTTGAGGAAGAATTCTATAGTTATATAGAAAAAGAATTATATGGCAAAGGTCTTGATCAACGCATTACTGTCAAGTTGATTGAACAAATCTGTAAACAGAATCCAAAACTCAATGAAAAGATGGCCGAAAAGAAAGCTATGGGGAACTGGGGGTGGTTATTACCACATGCACTGACACAACTGGTCATTGATCGAATCATTGAATCAATTGATAAGGCAAAAGTAGAAGCTAATAGAGGAAAAAAGAAAGGACGTACAATTCGAATAAAAAAAATGGATTAACAGGAGTTACTCTATCATTATTCCTGTTTATCCAGGCGATGAGTAGGAATAGCTTCATCTCTGCTGCAATTTATTTAGAAATCTGTCGATAAGCTAAGTTTAGATACTAAGTTAATGAAAATAAGTTAATGAGAATAAGGCATGAAAAAGAAAAATCTTAAAAGTCAGACATTCTTTATTTATTTTCTATCAGTATTCATTGTTTGCTCCAGCCTGTCCATCAGTTATATCTATCAGGATTGGCAGTGGTTTTCCAGGGCAGGCTCTCTTATTGTTATTTTGGGTATTTACCTTACCTCCAGCCAAATTATTGAAAATAGTCACCGATTAGGGCAGCGCCGTAGCGCTCACAAAGATGGTAATTTTCAGCGAGATTGGGCACAAGATAAGCAAGAAAAAATTCTACATCCTATACGAAATCATGAAGAAGAAACATGGGTCATGGGAAAATGTGGTTTTAACTTGCTCATAATTGGCACCATGATTTGGGGTTTTGGTGATTTGCTATCAATTCTTTTCTAATCTCTGTCAGACTATTCTTGCAATTCTCATCTCATTTTCAAAAATGGAGTATTCTTTTAAACAAATGAATAACGATTTGATATAATTAGCCAAAACTAATTATTTGTCACTTATTTTATCGATAAAAAACAGGATTTCTAATGATAAAAAAATGTCTTTTTCCCGCTGCAGGATATGGTACTCGTTTCCTGCCCGCAACCAAGTCTATGCCTAAAGAAATGTTGCCAGTGGTGAATAAACCACTGATTCAATACGGTGTCGAAGAAGCCATTGAGGCAGGTTTGAGTAACATGGCGATTGTTACAGGTCGTGGAAAGCGCTCTATGGAAGATCATTTTGACGTCAGTTATGAGCTTGAACATCAAATCGAAGGGAGTGACAAAGAACTGTATTTGGAAGGTATCCGAAACATTATGGATTCCTGTACTTTTTCATATACACGTCAAATTGAAATGAAAGGTTTAGGACATGCCATTTTAACAGGTGAAACATTGATTGGAGATGAAGCCTTTGCAGTGGTTTTGGCAGATGACCTGTGCTTAGCAGAGGATGACGGTGAAGGGGTTCTAGCCCAAATGGTCAAACTCTACAAGCAATTCAGATGCAGTATCGTGGCAGTGGAAGAAGTACCCATGGAAGAAGTACATAAATATGGTGTTATCAAGGGGGAGATGATTCGTGATGACATTTTTCAGATCAGTGAAATGGTGGAAAAACCAGCCACTGAAGATGCACCTAGCAATCTTGCTATTATTGGTCGTTATATTTTGACTCCTGATATCTTTGATATTCTGCGGGAAACCACTCCTGGTGTGGGAGGAGAAATACAAATTACAGATGCCCTTATGAAGCAAGCAAAAGAAGGCTGCGTTTTAGGTTATAAATTTAAAGGTAAGCGCTTTGATTGCGGTAGCATTGGTGGTTTTATTGATGCGACAAACTATTGCTACAAAAAATTCTACTAAAACTCTTTCCAAGGGGATTCTACACCTCTAAGACAATGCTTTTGAGGTGTTATTTTCAATTATCGCAGGTTTAGACAAGAATCTGGAATCTCCATCCTGCCTACTCATTTAGTTATTTCCTCAGTGACTCTAAATTTTCCACCCATCTAATTTAGAATTTAGATGTGACCCAAACGGGGATGTTAAATTTTAGCTTAGCTAAAGGTTATTGATGTTAATTCACCATTCAACATTAATAGTGTGTCATTTCACACATCTACTCAGGGATAGATAAACTCTGCTCCAAATAGATTAGAATTTGCTAATGGAAAGACGTACCCTTCTAATGTTGCTTATTTCAAGTTGTCTGATAATCATTCTTGCTATTGCTGGTTATTACAAAATTGAAATGGCCAAAAAAAGCAATATCATTGCACGAGTTGAGCTGGATAAATCTTGTGATCTCCAAGAAAAGCCATGTCAGCTAAAATTGCCAAATGGGGGAGAAGTGACTCTGTCCATTGAGCCACGGCCGATCCCTTTGGTGCAAAAATTTACAATCGATGTCAAAACGAGAAATATTGATGCTGAAGCCATTTCAGTTGATTTTAAAGGAACCACTATGAATATGGGTCCCAATAGTGCCACACTGAAATTAATTCAACAATCGAATCCCTCGTCAGCATCTTTTTCAGGGAGTGGGATGCTGCCTGTTTGCATACGTAATAGTATGGAGTGGCAGGCTGATATTTATATTCAAACGAGTGATGGCATTTATGTGGCGCCCTTTGTTTTTGTGACGACACACTGATGTTTTACTTCGTTAAAAGGACAAATAAAGAATATGAATAAAATCTTATCCGCTTTTATCATCATTTTGACTGCAGCTTGCTTATATGTCTTTTTTATTTGGCAGCCAGAACAAAGCAGTGAAAGCATTTCACTGCAGTCATCACGACCCACGGGTGGTGATTTTACTTTGAATACTGTTTCGGGTCCTGTTTCCTTAAATGATTTTAAAGGTAAAGTTGTTTTAATCTATTTCGGTTACACCATGTGTCCTGATATTTGCCCAACCAACTTGGCAATGATGTCTAATGCCTTTAGCCAGATGAATGAGAATGAGTTGAGTCAAGTGCAAGGGATTTTCGTGAGTGTGGATCCACAAAGAGACACATTAAAAAAGTTATTAGAATACACACAATACTTTCACCAATCGATCATGGGAATGACCAGTACACCTGAAGTCATCAGAGAACTTGCTGATCGTTATGGTGCTGCTTATCAAAAAGTAGTGCAAGAATCAGTAGCCAACTATGCAGTTGATCACTCATCAGAAACTTACGTCATTGATCCAAAAGGAAATCTTGTTGAACGTTTGCCACATGCTGCACCCCCTGCAGACATATTGGCTGCGATACGGAAATATTCTGTTCAATAGCAATTGATGTGAAAGAGTTGTTTTAGAATAATGTATTTAATATTAAAGAGGTTTTTATGAAGTTACTTCTATCCCGTTCACTTTTATTATTGAGCTTTTGCTTACTTTTTACCACGAGTTCGGCAATTGCCAGTGATATTTCAATTATTGATCCCTACGTCAGAGCTGTTCCTCCAGGTCAGACTGTGAGTGCCGCTTTTTTACAAATAGAAAACAGTTCAGACAAAGCGCATTTTATTGTGAATGCTAAAAGCTCTATTGCCAGAGTGGTTGAACTGCATTCTCATGTACATGAAAATGGCATGATGAAAATGCGTCGAGTTGAGTTTATTGAGATTCCAGCCAATGGTAAGACGATATTGGAGCCTGGAGGCTTACATATTATGTTGATTGATCTACATAATGCCTTAAAATTAGAACAGCAAGTGGCAATTACACTTGAGTTTAAAGACGGCAGTACTCAAGAAATAAAGGCGCCTGTTCGTAAGATCATGATGAAAGGCATGATGAAAAAATAAAGTACTCCTTTAGTAGAGTAACTTTATAGAGTTTAAAGTCTGTGATCCATTATTTTTCGATTTGATGAAATAACTTCACAGACTTTTTGACGAGATTTAAATACATGAGTACACTATTTAATGTTACTCTTAGTCTCTTCTGATATTTTTCGCCGCATCATAAAATACATCATCTTCACGCTCTTCGTAAGCCTGCTTTTCGCCTCTTTTTTTAGTGAAAATTTTGTATCCCAGAAAGACAAAGACGAGAAATATAACGGCCAAATATAAATAAATACCATTCATCATTTTAATGCTCACTCAGTCTATTTCGGTGTGTTCCAGTTGATCCATTTGTTCTATCAAATTGATGGCAACACCCACAAAATCAAAATCAGTTACAATGCCTACCAGCATATTATTCTCCATGACAGGTAGACAACCGTATTTGTTCTTCTGCAGTTTGAGTCCCGCATTTCTTAATGGATCGCTGGACAAGACATAAGAAATATTTTTCGACATGATTTTTTCTAACAATATTTTTTTATGGTTAAGCTGATTTTTTTCAGGGGACAGTTCTGAATCTTGGGCTCTAAGAATATCTCTTTGAGTGATAATACCAATGGGGTAATGATTGTCATCTACAATGGGAATATGACGTATATCTTCTTTTTCCATCAACTCTTTTGCGGAATTAATATTATCCGAGCCTTTAAGAGTGACAACATTTTCGGACATGATTTCATTCACAGTAATCATAAAACTCTCCTTAATAACATTAAACTGTCCTTAAAATATAAGGTTTCATTGTTTACAAGACTATTATACTTTCAGTATAGCTAAAACTGATTAAATGATAGGAGAAATTCAAGGAGAATTTGATTTTTTACGCATACGCCGAAGCTTTTTATTAAAAAAGACTCTAAACTAAGGCCATACTCATCAATGGTTCAATGACTTTATATCTCGCTCAAGTAATTCAGGATCGGCCAGGTTAAGTGCAACCAAATTGCGAAGGTGAGTGATACTGTCAAGATCAATGTACTGGCAGGTAATACCAATTCGATTTTCTTGTTTATGGGCAATATGACCATCCATAATAATTTCTACTTCACCCGAATCATCTAACTTAATAATGAGTTTGCAGGGCGCACCAACATCAAGAGTGGCACCAGTACAATTATGAATAAGTGCACCACGAAATGAGATGTCAATCAATTCACAATCCAGTCTGGAGTCTCCAACCTCAAATTTTAATAAACAATCAAAATGAATGCGTTGGAATTGTCTCTCTTCATCATGAGAATCAGTCATTTTTTACCTTAACAATAAGTTACTTATTGGTCTGAATTTCTTCAGTAGTATAGGCTCTTAATTTCGACAATAAAAGTCGGCTATCAAATCAATGTGAATTTTATGGTGTAGCTTATTGCAGAATAAACGAAAATAAAAAGAACTTTTAGCTAAGCAAGGTATTTTTAAATACTTAAAAAGCGGATTTGTTGTGTTTGGAGATTGTATAACTTCTTGAAATATATGGTACCGATGGGCGGACTCGAACCGCCACGCTATTGCTAGCGGGGGATTTTGAATCCCCTATGTCTACCAATTCCATCACATCGGCATTTAATTGGAAGCACTATTATAGGGAATTATATAAGTCTGACAAGTTTTATCTTTTATTTTTTATTAAAGTGGCCCTTAAGAATGCTCTTACTGCCTATCTTTGTTAAAATGCTCCGCTATGAAATTATCTGAATTTAATTTTGAGTTGCCCGAAGAGTTAATTGCCCAATATCCATTGCCAGAAAGGACTGACAGTCGCTTGTTGTGTCTGGATGGACAAACAGGTGAATTAAGTGATCGTGTGTTCAAATCATTGCCTGACTTATTACAAGCAGGTGATTTATTGGTTTTTAATAATACAAAAGTCATACCTGCACGTCTGTTTGGACAAAAAAGTACGGGCGGTAAACTGGAGGTTCTGGTTGAACGTGTACTGGATGAACACACTTTTCTTGCTCAAATCAGGGCAAGTAAATCCCCTAAAAATGGTGCGATTCTAACGTTGGGTATCGATTCAAGTGAATTGGGATTTCAGGTGGAGATGATTGGTCGCCAAGGTGACTTATTTCACTTGCAATTAATGAATCAAAATGAGCAGACTGTTTTTACTCTTTTGGATAAATTTGGTCATATGCCACTGCCGCCTTATGTTGAACGATCGGATGAAGAAACGGATTTACTGCGTTATCAAACGGTTTATGCAAAAGAAAAGGGAGCGGTTGCAGCGCCAACAGCAGGTTTGCATTTTGATGAAGCCTTATTAGATACAATGACTAAAATGGGGATTGATACTGCCTGGGTTACACTACATGTTGGCGCGGGTACCTTTCAGCCCGTCAGAGTTGAGAATATTCTTGACCATAAAATGCATTCTGAATATGTGGATGTTTCTGCTGATACCGTCGCAAAAATTAAACAGACTCAGGCTCAGGGCGGTCGGGTTATTGCGGTTGGAACGACAGCAATGAGAAGCCTTGAAAGTGCTGCAACTCTGGCCAATGAAAAGGGAGATGAGCCTGAAGGAATTAAAGAATTTCACGGTGATACAGACATCTTTATTTTTCCTGGATATCAATTTAAAGCAGTGGATGCCATGGTGACTAACTTTCATTTACCCGAGAGTACATTAATTATGCTGATCAGTGCTTTTGCTGGCCTGGACAACGTGAAAAATGCGTATCAACATGCCATTAATGAAAAATACCGTTTTTTTAGTTATGGTGATGCGATGTTTATTACACCGCAATCAAAGTGATAAAAAGCGTAACTAACGACGCTCAATTTATTTTATCCAAACTCACTCTTTTATGTATTTTATTCGAAGACCGAGTGACTTGAAAAGGTTAAAACCTGAATTATGAAATTTGATTTACACAAGACCGATGGCCAGGCACGAAGAGGTACGATTACCTTTCCTCGCGGAACCATTCAAACACCCGCTTTTATGCCTGTTGGTACGGTGGCAACGGTTAAATCCATGACGCCCGAAGATGTTGAATCCATTGGGGCTGAAATTCTATTAGGCAACACGTTCCATTTGTTTCTCAGGCCTGGTATGGAAGTGATTAAAGCACATCATGGCTTGCATCAATTTATGAATTGGAAAAAGCCCATTCTGACTGATTCGGGTGGTTTTCAGGTCTTTAGTCTGGGAGCCCTTCGTAAAATCACAGAAAAAGGGGTGACTTTTGCATCACCTGTTGATGGTCGTAAGGTCTTTATGGGACCAGAAGAATCGATGCAGGTGCAACGGACATTAGGTTCTGATATTGCAATGATTTTTGATGAGTGTACGCCTTTTCCTGCGACTCATGAAGAAGCTCAGATTTCTATGGAACTTTCTCTTCGCTGGGCAAAGCGTTCAAATGATGAATTTTTTGCCTTAGCACCAGAAGGAAACAGCTCAGGTGCCAATGCTGGAGACTCAGGTTCCAAAGTTAAAGACTCTGCGGCATTGTTTGGCATCATTCAAGGTGGTATGTATCCTGACTTGCGTGATATCTCATTAAAAGGTTTGACTGATATTGGTTTT
>JADGEK010000045.1:9200-28756 GCA_016744395.1 Gammaproteobacteria bacterium
AAAGTTAAAGACTCTGCGGCATTGTTTGGCATCATTCAAGGTGGTATGTATCCTGACTTGCGTGATATCTCATTAAAAGGTTTGACTGATATTGGTTTTGACGGTTTTGCCATTGGTGGATTGTCAGTGGGTGAGCCTAAAGAAGAAATGATTAAAGTACTGGAGCATACTACGCCACAAATGCCTCAGGATAAACCTCGTTATTTAATGGGAGTTGGCCGACCAGAAGATTTGGTTGAAGGTGTTCGTCGAGGCATTGATATGTTTGATTGTGTGATGCCGACCCGCAACGCTCGTAATGGTCACCTGTTTACCCATCAGGGTGTAGTGAAAATTCGCAATCAGAAACATCAGTTTGATACTCGTCCACTGGATGAGACTTGTCAGTGTTATACCTGTCAAAACTATTCACGCTCTTATCTGCGTCATCTGGATAAAACCAATGAGATGCTGGGGTCACATTTAAATACAATGCATAATCTCTTTTACTACCAAGAATTGATGCAAGGAATGAGAGATGCCATTGCTGAACAGACATTTGATGCATTCGTGCAGGCTTTTTATGAGAAAAGGAAAGCTTAAGAATAACTTTATTTCTTGATTAGAGATTATATACCCGCAATACTTGGAAGTGACTTCAGGGTGCATTTCCAAGTATCACGGGTATAGCCGTCCAGTAATGTGGTAAAGACAAATAGCCTGGCAACAGAATAAGCATGATCAACTTTCCTATGCCCCTTGAATTTGTGGCATAATACCGCCACTTATCTAGTCGTATAGGTAATATTTAAACCGTTGAATCGCTATTGATGAGTGACCAGACATAAATTTTTAAAGTAATTGAGGACAAAAAATGAGTTTTTTTATCGAAGATGCAATGGCTGAAGGTGCTGCAGGTGCATCTGCAGCACCTGATCTAATTTCACAATTAATGGTCTTTGGTGGAATTTTTCTGATTTTCTATTTGCTGTTTATCCGCCCTCAAAACAAAAAGATGAAAGAGCACAAAGAAATGGTTGATGCTTTGGCAAAGGGTGATGAAGTGGTTACCAACGGTGGTCTGTTAGGAAAAGTGGTTGGTCTGCATGATAGCTTTGTCTCCATTGAAGTTTCCAAAGATGTGATATTGAATGTCCAACGCTCTGCAGTGGGTGCGATTCAGCCCAAAGGCACTATCAAAGCGATTAAAAATTAGTCGATAAAAAAAGAAAAAAGAAAAGAAGAATATGCTAAATCATTATCCACTCTGGAAATACTTTCTGATAGCACTGGTGATTACGGTCGGTGCCTTTTATGCACTACCGAATATCTATGGTGAAGATCCTGCTTTGCAAATTGCAGGCTCTGCCCGAGGCGTTGAAGTAAATGACAAAACTTTGGGTCGCATTGCCAAAAAATTTGAAAGTGAAGGGATATCGTACCGAAATGCCAAGCTTTCTAAAACAGGCTTATTATTTCGCTTTGAAAATGAAGACGATCGTGAAAAAGCGAAAAAAATTGCAGAAACAGAGTTGGGTGATGATTATGCAGTGGCATTGAATCGGGCGACAGCCACACCACAATGGTTGCTGGATATGAACGCTGAGCCCATGTATCTGGGGCTGGATTTGCGTGGTGGTATCTATTTCTTAATGCAGGTTGATATGGATGCTGCAGTGCTTAAGTCTGTCAATACCTATGTCAATGACTCGCGGACTATTTTACGTAAAGCCAAGATTCGATACCTGGGCAGCAAGAGGGTCGACAAGGATGTGGTTATTCGTTTTAAAACTGCGGAGTTGCGCGAACAGGGGCTTGAGATCATCAGACGTGATATGCGTGACCTCAACTTTAATGAAAAAGAAGACAGTAAAACCTTTATGTTACAGGGCCGTTTGAGTGACGCAAAACTCAAAGAGCTGAAGTTATTTGCCCTAAAACAAAATATTACCACCTTAAGAAAGCGTATTGATGAAAAGTTTCATGGCTTAGTCGAACCCATTATCCAGCAGCAGGGTGAAGATCGAATTGTTATTCAATTGCCTGGTATTCAGGATACTGCAGGTGCAAAAGATATCTTAGGTGCAACTGCTACTTTGGAATATCGAGCTGTTGATGAAGAACACACCGTTGAACAAGCACTGAATGGACGCGTGCCTGCGGGCTCAAAAATCTATTATACCCGTGAACGCCATGAGGGCAGTCGAGTCATCCCATCAGTACCCGTGTTATTGAAAAAACGGGTTATTGTGACGGGTGAGCATGTGACCAACGCTCAAGCAGGTATTGATCCTGACACTGGTGGAGCCAAAGTGAATGTCTCATTGGATGGCTATGGCGGCAAACGCATGGGCGCATTTACCAAAGAAAGTGTTGGTAAGCGTATGGCAGTTGTTTATTTAGAAACTAAGCAAACCACTGTCCTTGATGACCAGGGGAATGTTCTTAAAGATGAAGCTGGAAATACTGTTTTTAAACGTCATATGACTGAAGAAGTGATCAGTAATGCCGTGATTCGTGGGCATTTCTCAAATCGATTTGAAACGACGGGTCTTGACAGCGTTCAGGAAGCCAACGAACTTTCTCTACTCTTAAGAGCGGGCGCCCTGGCAGCACCTGTGTATATTATTGAAGAACGTACTATTGGGCCAAGCTTGGGGCAGGACAGTATTGATAGGGGCTTTCGTTCGGTGATCATTGGCTTTATCTGCGTATTGTTCTTTATGGCATTCTGGTATCGCAAGTTTGGCATGATTGCTAATCTGGCATTGGGACTTAACCTGGTCATTATTGTTGCGATTTTGTCACTGCTTCAAGCGACACTGACCTTGCCTGGTATCGCTGGTATTGTACTGACGGTGGGTATGGCCGTTGATGCCAATGTACTCATTTTTGAGCGTATTCGAGAAGAACTGCGCAATGGAAACTCACCTCAAAATAGTATTCACTCAGGCTATGAAAAAGCATTAATGACCATTGCTGATGCCAACATCACCACGCTGATTGCAGCCTTTGTTCTTTTTGTTGTTGGTACTGGCGCGATTAAAGGTTTTGCCGTGACTTTATCAATTGGCATTGTGACTTCAATGTTTACTGCCATCATGGTGACACGCGCAGTGGTTAATTTAATCTACGGTGGTAAACGTATTGAGGATATTTCCATTTAGAAGGTAATATCTCATTTACCTATGCTTTTTGATTCAGTAGAGGTAAATAATCGGTTCGAGCGTTCCTGGGATTAAACTAAAACTGCAAAAAAAATTAGAATTAGAAAGATAAAATTATGCAAATATTGACCAATACACACATTAAATTTATGTCTCAACGCAAAGTTGCGATGATGGTATCAATCACTTTGATTGTGATATCCTTAGCTTCCCTGGCGTTTCGTGGACTGCAATTAGGTTTAGATTTTACGGGTGGTACATTACTGGAAGTCGCATACCCAACCGAAGTTGAACTCGCGCCCATCAGAGGTAAGCTGCAAAGCAATGGCTTTGAAGATGCCATTGTCCAGCATTTTGGTTCAAGCAGTGAAGTGTTGGTGCGTATTGCTCCAAGAGAAGGGGTATCGAATGCAGATATTTCAACTCAACTGTTTGAATTGCTCAGAGCTGAAAATTCTGCCGTTGAAAGTCGTCGAGTTGAATTTGTTGGTCCTCAAGTTGGTGAGGAGCTGACGGAAACGGGTGGTATTGCCATGCTGGCGGCACTGGTCTGTATTTTGGTTTATGTTTCTCTTCGTTTTGAATATCGCTTTGCTTTAGGTTCCGTTGCTGCATTAGCGCATGATGTGATTCTGGTTATGGGCATGTTTGCCCTGTTTGGTATTGAATTTGATTTGACTGTACTTGCCGCTATTCTGGCTGTGATTGGTTATTCGCTCAATGATACGATTGTTGTTTTTGATCGTATTCGTGAAAATTTTCGTAAAATTCGTAAAGGTGATGCGGTTGCCGTTATTGATACCTCACTAAATCAGACATTATCTCGTACTTTAATGACATCATTAACCACCTTAATAGTGTTATTTGCACTCTTTGTTTTTGGTGGTGAATTAATTCATGGCTTCGCTACAGCTCTTTTAGCGGGTGTTATTGTGGGTACTTATTCATCGGTTTATGTTGCCAGTACGGTATTGGTGAGTATGGGGATTAGCAAAGAAGATTTAGCACCAGTGAAGAAAGAGGGTGAACAAGAAGAAGAAGTCTACGAGGAAGTTTAGTTTTATGTTGCTTGTAGCTGCATGTTAAGTAGAGACTTTGTATGGAGTGTCTCTACACAGGCTAAGTTCTCAGTTAGCTCAGAACCAGGGCTATTTTCTCAGCTCAGGGCTGAGATGCGGCTTGATAGTTTGTAGTATTTCTTTAAACACTTTAGGTGATCCTGCCACAACATTTCCAGTTTCAAGGTAATCTTCACCACCAGAAAAATCACTGACCAAGCCTCCCGCTTCAGAAACTAATAAGGCTCCAGCAGCCATATCCCAGTCATTCAATGCAATTTCCCAAAAGCCATCCATGCGTCCTGCCGCGACATAGGCCAGATCCAAAGCGGCTGAACCTGGTCTTCTGATTCCAGCCGTCATCGGAAATAAAGCTTTGAAAGTCTCCAGATAAGTGTCCAGATGTTGTTGATCTTTAAATGGGAAACCTGTACCTAATAAAGCTCCTTCTAACCCTTTTTGTTTGGTAACACGAATGCGGCGATCATTCAACATGGCACCTTCGCCACGGCTGGCGGTAAAAAGTTCTTGATTGGCTGGGTTAAATACGACGGCTTGAGACAGGCGTCCATTTTGTTTAAAAGCGATGGAGACTGCAAACTGAGGAAATCCATGAAGAAAATTAGTAGTACCGTCTAAAGGATCAATAATCCACTGAAAATTTTCATTACCGTCCAGTAAGCCATTTTCTTCTGCTTTTATTGAATGATCGGGATAGGCCTTTCTAATGATCTCAATAATAGCCATTTCTGCCTGGCGGTCAACATCACTGACAAAATCATTAGCTGCTTTGGTGGTTATTTTTAAATTATCAACCTTGTCCATAGAACGATAAATAACCGTACCGGCCGCACGAGCCGCACGAACGGCAATATTGAGCATAGGATGCATTTGGTGGTCCCCATAAAAATGCTGAAGTCTGCCTGAGTCAAAAAATGAAAGCAGACGAAAAAAAGCGTTGTGAATATTCTTAAAAAGCAAGAGCAAGTGATCATAGTATTATAACATCAATACATGCTAAAGCTCACTTTTTACACTAGATTCCTTATTATTGTTCAATAAGTAGTATTTATTAATAAACCTACTAATCTTAAGGTATATCTGTCAGTTAACTCATTAGCCATTCTCTATGAATGGAACAGATATGTATGGCCTTTACTATTGAACAATTTAAGCTTTAAATTTAGGTTTTTTTATTTGTATGTTAAATAAGTCACTTCTGTCTCTTTCTCTTATTGGCATTTTAGGGCTTATATTGGTGCCTGATTGCTTTGGCCAAAACCTTTCTGATGAAGATTATTTTGAGCTTAGCTTGCAGGAACTGGCTGGTATGTCAGTGATCAGTGGCATTTCGAGAAAAGAACAAAGCAATTTCCATCAACTTCTGCCAGCTATGTGATCTCTCAAGAGTCGATTCGGCGTTCAGGTATGACCAGTATTCCTGATTTACTTCGAATGGTACCAGGAGTGCATGTTTCTCAGCTTAACGGTAATATGTGGGCGATTAATACTCGTTCTCCAAATACACGTTTTTCAGATGAACTATTGGTCATGATTGATGGCAGAAGCGTTTATAATACTCTCTTTAACGGTGTTTACTGGAGTCGTGTGGACACGATGCTAGAAGATATTGAGCGCATTGAAGTAATAAGAGGACCAGGTTCTTCTCTATGGGGGTCTAATGCTTCAAATGGTATCGTTAATATTGTTACAAAAACAGCTGACAAGACTCAAGGCTTACTGTTTAATGTCAGTGCTGGTTCAGGGCAATTTGATAATGAGGAGAGTTTGCGATTTGGTTTTGCTGGTGAAAACCATGATTCTCGTTTATATATTAAAAGAACACGCCTTGTCCCGAGCACTTATCCTCCCTATAGTGAACAGCCTAGTGATGTGTTTGAGCCAGGTAAAACAGATTATGACGGTCGGAAATGGTCGCAGGCGGGGTTTCGTAGTGATATTTTTTTATCGTCAAGACAATCTTTAACCGTGCAGGGCGACTATTATCAGGGATATGAAGATGAAATGCGCATTCCAGAGTTGAAAAATACCATTGATGTTACAGGGCACAATGTACTGGCTCGATATCATCATGAACTGGAAGATAATTCAACAGCAGTTCTACAAGTCTATGTTGATTATACTGAATCAGAAGATGATTTTTTTACAGACATACGAGAGATTTATGATGTTGATTTTACTCATAATTTTTCATTAACACGGCAAGAGTTTTTATGGGGAATGAGTTATCGTCAGATTAATAACCGAACACAGCATACAGGAAATTTAGGACGCTTTGCCTTGTCACCTGAAAAAAGGACGGATGAAACCAGTAGTTTTTTTATCCAGGATGAAATTTCTTTGGTGGAAGACACTCTATTTTTGACTATTGGTTCTAAATTTGAAAATAACGATTATACTGGAAGCGAGTCCCAACCCAATATGAAGTTAGCTTATCACTATGATGACAATACCTTTTTCTGGGGATCTTTGTCAAAGGCGATTTCAATTCCTTCGCGTACACAAGCAGATGCTTATCTGGATTTCAATGCCTTTAATAATTCTTGTTCGCCATTGCTTGGGTTCATCAATGATCCTGAGCTGGGGTGTATTATTGCAATTGGCTCAACAGAGCTGAAAGCAAATGTTTTGTATGCCAAAGAACTGGGCTATCGGCAGAAATTAAATAATGCTATCACTATAGACAATACTGTGTTTATGCATGACTATCGCCAACATTCTGGTGGTACTCAGCTCATTGATTATCTTTGGGGGTATGAAGGCGTTATTAATTACAAAGTTGATAATTCCTGGTCGCTTGAGGCTTCATGGAGTTATCACCGAGGAAAAGATAATTTAACTGAAAAAGAGGTTAATAATATTCCAAGAAATACTGGCTTTTTTAGCTCTTACTATACTTTGAATGAAAAAATTGACCTGGATCTCAGTTACTACTATACAGGCCATACGAATTCTCAAGAAAATACTCAACGGGTGGATTTTAGAATCGGTTATCGTCCAACTACATCAGTTGAGTTAAGCCTGGTCGGTACGAACTTGTTAGATTCAAAATACACAGAAGGCATATTAGAAGTAAAGCGAGCGAATACGAATATTGAACGGGCTATTATTGGTAAAATCAGTTACCAATTTTAATTTTTTGGCTCGTGCCTGTCAGCTTTCTTTCTAAGGAAATAAATGACACTCAAGAATTTCTATATATGCTAAAATTCACGGTTTATTTTCAACTCTTTTTGTGAGTGATTTTTAGATGGCCTATTTGGATAAAAAACATAACAATATTCGCATTGTTATGATCAATACTTCCCACCCTGGTAATATTGGTGCTGCAGCAAGAGTGATGAAGAATATGGGGTTGACCCGCCTATATCTCGTTAACCCAAAGCAATTTCCTAATTATGAAGCTACAGCAATGGCTTCTGGTGCCGATGACTTATTATCTCAGGCAACAGTTTGTTCATCATTTGAAGAAGCACTTGAAGGGTGCCGCCTGGTTTTAGGTACTACCGCCAGGGAACGAAAAATTCAACATGAGTTTATCGATGCTCGTGAAGCTGGGGGCTTGTCAGTCTGTGAGTCAGCTCAACATGAAGTTGCTCTTGTTTTTGGACGGGAACGAACAGGCTTAACCAATGATGAAATTGGCTTGTGTCATAAGCTGATCAATATCCCTACGAACCCTGACTACAGTTCTTTGAATGTGGCTTCAGCAGTCCAGATTGTGACCTATGAAGTGATGATGGCATTTCAGATGGGGCAGGTACAAACCACTTTGAAGCCAGAAGAAAGCACAGAATATGCATCGAGTGAGGACATTGAACGTTTTTATGAACATCTGCAACAGACACTCATTGATATTGATTTTTTACGCATCAAACAATCCCCACAATTAATGCCCAAACTGCGCCATGTCTACAATAGAATTCGTTTAAAACAGGAAGAACTCAATATTTTACGTGGGATCTTAAACAAAACTCAAAAGCTCAAAGAGTAAATGTGTCTCTTTTTTTGTATAAAACTTGACCATTTTTTGACATTTGTCGGGTTTGCCCCAATGTTTGAGATTGAGAGTTTTTCTAATTCCTAGTAAAATGCGCAGTCTTTGTCTGTGTGGCTCAGTTTTGGCTCGTGCCACAAGCAGCTTGAAGTGCTTTTCTGGGCTTTTTAATGAACTGAACTCTAAGTCAGAGAGTTGAGTGAGAATTGATACAATGTTTGAACATTTAAAAGAAGATATTCAGTGCGTGTTTGAGCGTGATCCTGCTGCACGAAATTATTTTGAGGTGTTGACCACTTATCCAGGGGTCCATGCGATGATTTTTTATCGCATGAATAACCGCCTTTGGAATTGGCAACTACGCTGGTTGGCGCGTTTCTTTTCGTCAATGGCAAGGTTATTTACAGGTATTGAGATTCATCCTGGAGCTACCATCGGCCGACGTTTTTTTATTGATCATGGTATGGGTGTGGTCATTGGTGAGACAACGACGATTGGTGATGATTGTACTTTATATCATGGTGTGACATTGGGTGGAACTTCCTGGGACAAAGGAAAACGCCATCCAACATTATGTAATGATGTGGTGGTGGGTGCAGGTGCGAAGGTCTTGGGGCCTATTACTTTGGAAGATGGAGCACGCGTTGGTTCAAATGCAGTGGTTGTAAAAGATGTGCCTGAATCGTGTACTGTTGTGGGCATTCCAGGACGAGTGATTTCAAATCCAGGGGCCCCAAAGCAAGCTGAAAAACAAAATTCGGGTGACTCTTCACAAGCTGATAGCTCCCCATCTGCTGATGGATCTTCACAGACTGATGGCTCCTCACACCCCAATGATGAAAAACGTGAGCATATGGCCAAGAAGATTGGTTTTGATGCTTATGGTACATCGGGAGATATGCCCGATCCTGTTGCACATGCAATTAATTGTATGTTGGATCATATGCATTCAGTTGATGATAAATTAGATAAAATGTGTACGGCAATTCGCTCTATTGATGCTGAATTTCCAGAAATTACCATACCCGATGTTCATATTTGTGAAATTACGCCTATTGATGAGCACCCAGAATCATGCCCGGCACAGGATATTTGCAGTGCTTCAGCAAGCAATAAACAAGACATGATTACTCAAGTGGTTCATTTAGACGCAAAAATTTCAGCAAAAATGAAAACGACTTCAGATGCGGGTAATGATAAATGATGCTTGTGTTTTAGCTGTGAGGTGTTGTCATAACACACTGCGTCATTAAGAAATAAAAAATACTTGACTAAAACGCTTGGTTTTTTTAAGATGGTTTAATAATATCTTAAGAAAAATAGGAATAAATCAATGAGATTGACCACAAAAGGGCGCTACGCAGTAACGGCAATGTTGGATCTGGCTCTCCATTATGAAAATGGTCCGATAACTTTGGCTGATATTTCTCAGCGGCAGGAAATCTCACTTTCTTATTTGGAGCAATTGTTTTCTAAATTAAGAAAAAATGAATTAGTTGATAGTGCTAGAGGTCCAGGAGGTGGTTACCGCTTGAGTCGACCTGCTGATGAAGTCGCGGTTGCTGAAATTATTGCTGCAGTAGATGAAACAGTGGATGCCACACGTTGTAAGCGCAAAGGTAATTGCCAACATGAAGAACGATGCTTAACCCACGAATTATGGTGTGATCTAAGTGATCAAATTTTTGACTTTTTGGCAAATATTTCTTTAGGCAATTTAGTTGAAAAGCAAGCTGTAAGAGAAGTTGCCAAGCGACAAGATAATGCTGTTTTACTTAATGGCAGCAATATAAACTTAAAAGACAATGAAAAAGAGTCCGATGTCGCATAAAAAAATGCGCTTTCAGACTATTTTTCAAAACATTTAAGCTTGCTATACCCGCTATCTTTAGAAGTGCTCTTTTAAAGATAGCGGGTATCTACATGTTATACACTAAAGAATAATGACTACAAATTGACTGTTACAAATTGAAGATAGGATTAATTAATGAGTTCACCGATATATCTGGATTATTCAGCAACCACACCTGTTGATAAGCGTGTTGCTGAAAAAATGTGTCACTACCTAACGATGGAAGGGAATTTCGGTAACCCGGCTTCTCGTTCTCATCAGTACGGTTGGGACGCAGAAACAGCGGTTGAAGAAGCAAGAGTGAATGTTGCTGCTCTAATCAATGCAGATGCCAAAGAAATTGTTTGGACATCGGGAGCCACTGAATCTGATAATTTGGCCATTAAAGGTGCTGCACATTTTTATTCTAAACGTGGTAAGCATATTATTACATCCAAAACAGAGCATAAAGCAGTTCTGGACACTTGCCGTCAATTGGAACGTGAAGGTTATGAAGTCACCTATCTCGATCCTGAAGAAGATGGAATAATTGACATTGCCAAGCTTGAGGCTGCCATGCGTGATGATACGATTTTAGTGTCTATTATGCATGTTAATAATGAAATTGGTGTTATTCAGGATATTGAAGCTATTGGTGAACTGTGTCGTTCAAGAAAAATTATTTTTCATGTTGATGCTGCCCAAAGTGCAGGCAAGACAGAAATTGATTTGCAGCAACTGAAAGTGGACTTAATGTCATTTTCAGCTCATAAAGTTTATGGCCCCAAGGGGATTGGCGCACTATATGTACGCCGTAAACCAAGAATTCGTATCGAAGCCCAGATGCACGGTGGCGGTCATGAACGTGGTATGCGTTCAGGCACATTAGCGACTCATCAGATTGTTGGCATGGGTGAAGCCTTTAAGATAGCTAAAGAAGAAATGGTTGATGAGAATAAGCGTATCCTTGCTTTGCGTGACCGTCTATTAACGGGCTTTAACGATATGGAAGAGCTTTATGTAAATGGTAATCTGGAGCAGCGAGTGCCTCATAACTTGAACTTGAGCTTCAATTTTGTGGAAGGTGAATCCTTATTGATGGCGATTGACTCATTGGCTGTTTCTTCGGGCTCTGCCTGTACATCTGCGAGCCTTGAGCCTTCTTATGTTTTAAGAGCTATTGGGCGTAATGATGAGCTTGCACATAGTTCAATTCGATTCAGTATCGGTCGTTTTACTACAGAAGAAGATGTTGATTTCACGATTAATCTGCTCAAAGAGAAAGTGGACAAATTAAGACTGCTCTCACCTTTGTGGGATATGTATAAAGATGGTATTGATATTTCAACCATTCAGTGGAATGCACATTAAACCTGAAATAATCTGGTTCAGATGGGCAGGTATAGGAAACAAATGTAGACTGCATTGTATTGATGTGGTGGAATAATAGATTGATAACGTATTAGTTTGAGGTAAAAGGCAATGGCTTATAGCGACAAAGTAATGGATCACTACGAAAATCCACGTAATGTGGGTACTATGGATAATGATGAATCAGGTGTTGGCACAGGTATGGTGGGTGCTCCAGCATGTGGCGATGTTATGCGTTTACAAATAAAAGTAGATGAGCAGGGTGTTATTGAAGACGCTAAGTTTAAAACTTATGGTTGCGGTTCAGCCATTGCTTCAAGCTCATTGGTGACAGAATGGGTAAAGGGTAAAACACTTGAAGAAGCAGGTGAAATTAAAAATACTGATATTGCTGAAGAGTTAGCATTACCACCTGTGAAGATTCACTGTTCTGTTTTAGCTGAAGATGCAATTAAAGCAGCTATTACCGATTATAAAGAGAAACAGTCTAGCTAAAGAGCGCTTGAGTGATAATTTTAAGTAATAAAGAGTATAATGAAAGTTCTTCATTTTTAGGTTTTACTAGTAAGTTGGTTTAGGTTATTTTTATGGCAATTACATTAACAGCGGCAGCAGCAGAACATGTCATGCGATTTATTGAAAATCGAGGCAAGGGTGAAGCATTACGTCTTGGTGTAAAAACAAATGGCTGCTCTGGTATGGCTTATGTTCTTGAATTTGCAGATAAAGTTGAAGAAGAAGACAATGTTTTTGAAGATCAGGGCGTGAAAATTATTGTTGATCCCAAGAGCTTGATATATATTGATGGCACCGAACTGGACTATGGTAAAGAAGGCCTCAATGAAGGGTTTAAATTTAATAACCCTAATGTTAAGGATTCTTGTGGTTGTGGTGAGAGTTTCAACGTCTAGTTATAAAGAGTTTCAACGTCTAGCACCTAAAAGCTCCAATATCTTGCAACCCTCTATGGTTGCTTTTGTTTAATATAACCTCCCTATAACCGTAAATAATACCATTTCAATTTACTATTCATTTATCCATCAGGTGCGATTTCCTTATGAGCAACAAACTAAAGATCAATACGACAGATAATTATTTTAGCCTGATGGGCTTACCTATTAGTTTTGATGTTGATAAGGCTGTATTGACTCATAATTATCATGAAATCCAGAAATCAATACACCCTGATAAATTTGCAAATGCGACTGCTCTAGAGCGACGCTTATCTGTACAGCAGGCTGCTCAGATAAATGATGCACTGGAAACATTGAAAAATCCTACCAAATGCTCAATCTATCTATTATCGCTGTATGGAATTGAACTCAGTGATAATGATACCAGTGTCGATCCACTTTTTTTAATGGAGCAGATGGAATTGAGGGAAAACTTAGCAGAAGTGGCGAGTAAAGAGGAGCCACTGACTGAGTTGGATGCTATTCTGGGCGATGTAAATTCTCGTATTAAGCAAGGTAAAAATACTTTGAACACTTTATTTCAGAAGTTACTTTCTGATAGTGAAAAACAAGAAAGTGATGAATCTTTGTTAAATGAAGCAAAATCCGAGGTATTGAAAATGCAGTTTTTAAACCGACTTCAGGAAGAGTGTCTGAATAAGGAAGAAGATCTGACTGAGCAGCTTTAAACAATCATTTTAAGCAATCACATTAAACAACAGGTGGGATCGATCTCATTAACCTAATGGGCTCTACTAACACGACAGAAACAAAACAAAAAAATTATGGCTTTATTACAAATATCAGAACCAGGACAAACAAGCGCTCCTCATCAGCATAAACTGGCAGTAGGTATTGATTTGGGGACAACCAACTCTTTAGTTGCCAGCCTTAAAAGTGGTTTCGCTGAAACAATTGCGGATGAAAATGGACAACATTTATTACCTTCTGTCGTTCAGTTTCAGGTTAATAATGACAACGGTTATCAAACGGAAGTGGGTTATATTGCTCAACAGAATGCGTCAAACGATCCAATGAACACCATTACCTCCGTTAAACGCTATATGGGACGTGGTCTGGAGGATATAAAAAAGCACTCAATTTATGACTTTGTGACAGAAGAAGATTCTGTGGTACCGCGAATTCGCACGATTGCAGGTAATGTCAGTGCAGTGGAAGTTTCGGCAGAAATCCTAAAATCATTGAAACTGCGCTCAGAAGAAGCTTTAGGCGGTGATTTGACTGGAGCTGTCATTACAGTGCCTGCTTATTTTGATGATGCTCAGAGGCAGGCGACTAAGGATGCTGCAAAACTGGCAGGCCTGAATGTCCTACGGCTAATTAATGAGCCTACAGCAGCAGCAGTGGCTTATGGTCTTGATACAGGTAGTGAAGGTATCCATGTTATCTATGATTTGGGTGGTGGTACTTTTGATATCTCAATTTTAAAACTGACTCAAGGTATTTTTGAAGTTCTGTCTACTGCGGGAGATTCTGCTCTGGGAGGGGATGATCTGGATCATGTGATCACCGACTGGATCATAGAAAAGGCGCAAATCAATGAGCCCGAACCCAATTTATTACGTCAAATCCTGGATGTTGCCAGACAAGCAAAAGAGGCTTTGAGTGATAATGAAACTTACACACTCTCTTTAAATTTAGGTAACGAACAGAGCTGGTCTTCAGATTTATCTCAACAAGAATTTGAAAAACTCATCAAGCCATTGATTAGAAAAACCCTGACTCCCTGCCGTAGGGCACTGCGTGATGCAGGTATAGAAAGTGAAGACATTCAAGATGTTGTTATGGTGGGTGGCTCAACACGAGTACCCTTAGTACGGCAAATGGTTGGGGAATTCTTTTCTACTGAGCCATTGGTTGATCTGGATCCTGATAAAGTGGTTGCCATTGGTGCTGCTCGCCAGGCTGATGTTTTAGTGGGTAATAAATCAGATGAAGAGATGCTACTGCTGGATGTGACTCCTTTATCTTTAGGCCTGGAAACAATGGGTGGACTGGCAGAGAAAGTGATTCATCGTAACACGACAATTCCAGTTGCTCGAGCCCAGGAATTTACGACCTTTAAAGATGGTCAAACGGCGATGGCGATTCATGTCGTACAGGGAGAGCGAGAATTAATCAGTGATTGCCGCTCTCTGGCTCGCTTTGAGTTAAGAGGCATTCCTCCCATGGTAGCAGGTGCTGCCAGAATTCGTGTCACCTTTCAGATTGATGCTGATGGCTTACTTTCGGTATCAGCTCGTGAAGAAACGTCAGGGGTTGAAAGCAGCATTCAGGTAAAACCTTCTTATGGCCTGAGTGATGGTGAAATTGAAAGCATGCTAAAAGATTCTTTTAGTTATGCGCAAGATGATATTGATGCTAGAAAGTTAAGAGAAGAACAGGTGGAAGCCAGTCGAGTGGTTGAAGCATTAAATGCTGCTTTAGAAGAAGATGGTGAGAAATTACTTTCCTCAGAAGAACAAGCCGAAATTCGCCAGACCATTGATGAATTAGTTGAAATTGCTCAGCAGAATGACCAGCGAACTATTAAATTAAAAATTGAAGCAGTTGATAAAGTGACTGCTGAATTTGCACAGCGTCGAATGGATGCCAGTATTAATATCGCTCTGGCAGGGCAGCGTGTTGATGATATTAATTGATAAACCAATGCGAGACAAACAAGAGTATAAAGGGTAACTGAATGACCAAATTAATATTTTTACCTCATGAAGAAATATGTCCTGAGGGTGCAGTAATTGACGTGGAGCCAGGTATTTCCATTTGTGATGCCGCTCAGGAAAACGATATTGATATTGAACATGCCTGTGAAAAATCCTGTGCCTGTACCACTTGCCATGTCATTGTTCGTGAAGGTTTTGATTCGTTGGAAGAAGCGACTGAGCTCGAAGAAGATTATCTGGATAAGGCTTGGGGCGTTGAACCTGATTCACGCCTAAGTTGCCAGACTATTGTTGCCGATGAAGATCTAGTGATTGAAATACCTAAATATACCATTAATATGGTTTCTGAAAATCATTAAAATAGAAGGGAGAGATGATCATGGGATTAAGGTGGACAGATATTTATGAAGTGGTTATCGAGTTGGATGAAAATCATCCAGACGTTGATCCACAATATGTTAATTTTCCCGATCTAATGGCATGGGTCTTGGCGCTGGATGACTTTGAAGAGACTGAAGCTCATTGTGGTGAACAAATTCTTGAAGCGATCCAGATGGCCTGGATTGCTGACAGAGAGTAAGAGTTTCTATAACTGTGACGTTATTCATGGTTTCTCTTCCTCTTTCTCTTGAATAATAAAAAGAATAAAGATTAAATACTAAATCTTAAAACGGTGATAAAATGAGCGACTATTCATGTTATCATCACTGAAATAGCATAAACCCACTTATCTTCAACGAGATAGTGGGTTTGTTGGTTAGGCAGAGAACAAGTCATGGTTTTTCTCTGTTATATTTATAAAGTGTTACCAATGACGTCATCATTAAATAAAGTATCAGAAAAAACTAACTTATTGGGCTATGATTTAGCGCATATGAAAGCTTTTTTTACCAAAATTGGTGAAAAGCCATTTCGTGCAGTGCAAGTCTTAAAGTGGATTCATCAGTTTGGTGCAGATGACTTTTCTCAAATGACGAATGTCAGTCAGGATTTACGGAAAAAACTGAGTGATATTGCAGAAATACGACCTCCAGAGATTATTGCAGAGCAAAAAGCAAGTGATGGCACTATAAAATGGCTTATGCATTTAGAGGGTGGTAATAGTATTGAAACAGTTTTCATT
Source organism: Gammaproteobacteria bacterium (assembly GCA_016744395.1). Classification (GTDB taxonomy): domain Bacteria; phylum Pseudomonadota; class Gammaproteobacteria; order GRL18; family GRL18; genus GRL18. The sequence continues at coordinate 25,385 of JADGEK010000045.1, forward strand.
CCAGAAGACAATCGAGGTACCTTATGCGTGTCATCACAAGTAGGTTGTGCATTAGATTGTGGTTTTTGTTCGACGGCGAAACAAGGTTTTAACCGCAATTTAACCAGTTCTGAAATTATTGCACAGTTATGGGTGGCCAATAGAGCACTCAATCCACTGGCTCAAGCAGAGCATGGAAAAGTTCAAGACTCAAAAAATCGAGTCATTACCAATGTGGTGTTAATGGGAATGGGTGAACCATTACTCAACTTTGACAATGTTGTTGAAGCCATCCATCTGATGCTAGAAGACCATGCTTATGGCTTATCAAAACGTCGAGTGACACTTAGCACCGCAGGAGTGGTTCCAGCATTGAAACGATTGCGTGAAGAATGTGATGTCAGCTTAGCCATTTCATTACATGCACCTAATGATGAAATCCGTAATAAAATTGTTCCACTGAATAAAAAATATCCGATTAAAGAGCTGCTTGAGGCTTGTCAGCATTATTTCAGTGGTGATACGAAAAAGAAGCAGTTTACAATTGAATATGTTATGTTAGCTGGCATTAATGATAGCGAAAAAAATGCTCGTGAGTTGGCTTCATTATTAAAGAAACTGCCCTGCAAAATCAATTTAATACCATTTAATCCATTTCCAAACAGTGAATTTGACTGCTCAAAGATGCAAACTATCAATCGTTTTAAAGATATTTTATATAAAGCGGGTTATGTTGCTGTCATAAGAAAAACTCGTGGCGAGGATATTGATGCGGCATGTGGCCAATTGGCAGGTAAAGTAAAAGATAAAAGCCGACGCATTAAAATTGTAAAGGCAGAATAAGAGACAGCTAGGGCTTAGTTTGAGATTTTTTCTTAGGCTATTCTTTAGATTATGGTTCTAAGTTACCGATTTAAGTGATGACAAAAGGGGAATTAGCATAATGAAAATAATAATCTTAGTGTTGTTGTCTGTCTATGCGTTGAGCGCATGTCAGTCGACGCCACTGAATGAGGATGGTGCTGATGATTCTGGCTTAGATGTTCGCTATTCTGCGACCAATGAGTCGACGAATAAAGCCGCTAATGTCAATGCTCAATTAGGAGCTGGGTACATTAGTAATGGTAATTATGAACGGGCACTCATAAAATTAAACAAAGCAATTAAGTTAGAGCCAAATCATGCTTTGGCCCATAATTATTTGGGGGTTTTATATGGTCGTCTTGAACGTCCTGATAAAGCAAGAAGTCAGTTTAAAACGGCCATGAAGCTTTCTCCAGGCAATTCATCTATTATGAATAATTATGCGGTGTTTTTGTGTGAAAAAAAAGACTACGAACAAGCGCGTGCACTGTTTAAAAAGGTGCTGAATAATCCTGTTTATGCGAATCGCGCAAACGCTTATCAAAGTGCTGCCTGGTGTGCTTATGGAAATAATCAGTTTGATCTATCTGAGAAAATGTATCATAAAGTTTTAGATATTAATGCCAATTCACCACGTTCATTATTAGGACTGGCAAGAGTTAACTATAAAAAAGAAAATTACCAGTATGCCTGGAGTTATTATGAGCGTTATTATAAAGGCTCAGTGCCAGGTGCAGATGCTTTATGGTTAGGAATTAACATTCTTAACCGCCTCGATAACCCCGATAGGAATTTATTATCCAGTTATAAATTACAGCTAAAAGGTAAATTCCCGGATACTGATGAAACGAAATGGCTTTATCAAGGAAAGCAGGAATACTAATCTTGGAAAAACAACTAGAACAACAAGAATTGAAGGATATAATTGCCAGCAGGGAAGATGGCTTTGGACATCTGTTTAAAATTGCTCGTGATGAAAAAAACATGAGTATTGATGATGTTGCCAGGGAATTGCACCTGGATAAAAAAATTATATTGGCCTTAGAAAGTGAAGATCATACACAATTGCCTGTGGCTGCTTTTGTTTGTGGCTATATTCGCAATTATGCCAAACTTTTAAATATTCAGCCAGATCCTTTGGTTGAGTATTATAAAAAAGATCGCAATGAAGAGACGCTTGAACCTGAATTAAAAATCAGAAAAGAAAAAGAATCGCCAGGACAGTCAAGGGTGTCTAGCTCTCTTTCTGCAATCGTTATGCCTGTGTTCACGGTGCTTATTATTTTGGCGCTGCTTGCAGGAGGATGGCAAGTTTGGTTGTACGTCTCCAACAACTATCTTGGGAAGAGCAGTGATACTTTTGAATTAGAGGCGCCAGGCTTCGATGATAAAGAAAATATTGGTGATGAACAAAACGATACAGATACTCTCTTGTTGCCAGAACTCAATGAATCTTATGAACCACCTGCAGAAGAATTAATGGAAGAGAGTGCCTTACCTGTTGAAAGCTCCTCACTAGCTGAAGGCTCCTCTCCTGCTCCTGCAGAAAGTTCTCCATCGGTTGAAGCATCTCTAACGGCTGTTTCAAATAACTCTGAATTTATTGAAGGGGTTCAGGTCATTCAAGGCCCACAACAGGCTGGTGACTCTCTGCAGATTGATGACTCTCAACCCGTTAATGACTCTCAACCCGTTAATGACTCTTCAACTACAGTGGCGGCAGTTCAAAATAACCTGGAGGCGCTGCCTGTTCGCGTTGTAAAAAATCAGTTGATTTTAGAATTTTCAGGTAATTCATGGATCAGTATTAAAGATGCAAGCAACAAAATTTTAGCAACAGGCCTAAAAAAATCGCCTAAGCTATTGCAACTTGATGGGAAAATGCCTTATCAAGTTTTTCTTGGTGATGCCCGAGTTGTTAAAGTCAGTATTAATGGCAAGATATTTGATCACTCAAAATTCATAAATGAGAAAAATGTTGCTCGATTTAATGTAAAATAGTCTCTTTTACATTACTATACCCGATATCTTTGAAAATGCAGACTTCCTTCTTTTCACTAATAGCATCAATTCTTATAATACGCTTTTAGATGCAAGAGGCAATCAACTGGCTCTTAGTTAAAAAGCGTTGTTACTAATAGTCAATAGATGTTGCTGCGCCTCGAAGGAAGTGCCCTTGGAGTGCATTTCCAAATAAATACCTGTTTCTTTTATTTATGGGATGAGAATCACTTTGGCAGAAAAAATCCAATCAATTCGCGGGATGAATGATATTCTTCCTGATGAAAGCCCCGCCTGGCAGTTTATTGAAGAAAAATTACGTCAACTCATGCAAAGCTATGATTATGATGAAATACGTTTTCCAATTGTTGAAAAAACAGCTTTGTTCAAACGCTCTATTGGTGAAGTCACTGATATTGTTGAAAAAGAAATGTACACCTTTGATGACCGTAATGGTGATAGCCTCACTCTAAGGCCAGAAGGTACAGCGGCCTGTGTGCGAGCAGGCGTTCAAAATGGTATACTGGT
>JADGEK010000045.1:28856-33304 GCA_016744395.1 Gammaproteobacteria bacterium
GGGATTGCCTATGAAATTAATACTCGCTTAGTCCGTGGTTTAGATTATTACAGTAAAACAGTGTTTGAGTGGGTGACCGATAAATTAGGTGCTCAAGGTACTATTTGCGCAGGTGGTCGCTATGACGGTTTGGTGAAACAACTGGGTGGACGCGATACTCGTGCAGTGGGATTTGCTATGGGCTTAGAGCGACTGATCAGTTTGCTTGAGCAAGCGCTTCTGGAAAAACACCTCAAGCACCCTCATGCTGTTTTATTGATGATGGGTGAAAGAGCACAAAATGCAGGACTGGCTTTGACAGAGCAGTTGCGTGATAACGTCGCCAATGTGCGAATTTTGAACGTCTGTGGTGGAGGAAGTTTCAAGAGCCAGATGAAACGAGCCGATAAGAGCCAGGCACAAATTGCACTGATCATCGGTGATGATGAACTGGACAATGATCAGGTGACAGTGAAATATCTGCGTGCCGACAGAGATGCTGATAAGCCTCAGCAAGAGCAAATGTCTCAGCAGCATGTGCTTGACTTATTAAATCAACTCGCTAAATAAGCGAGTAAAATCATATAAAATTACAGACATAATCAGTTTAAGTTTTAGGAATAGAGAATGGATAACTACGAAACAGAAGAACAACAAGTTGAAGCCATAAAAAAGTGGTGGAGTGAGAATTTTAAAATGGTGGTCTTTTTTGCGGTGATTGGCCTGGGTAGCATAGTTGGCATCCAGCAATGGAAACACAATCAGGTCGTTGAAGCAGAAACCGCTTCTCAGGAATATGATCACATTCTCAATGTGGTCAAAGACAATAAAGGTGAGCCAATCAATCAGCAAGTTGAAATCATGCTGAATGATTACTCAGGCTATACCTATGCCGCTTTATCCGCCATGCTTGAAGCAAAACAAATGATTGAGGCTGGTAAACTGGCTGAAGCTGAAGAAAAATTTCAGTGGGTGATTAAAAATAGTCAAGCGCAGAATTTACAGCATATCTCAAGAATTCGTTTGGCCACTTTAATGTCGGCGCAAGGCAAAAATGAAGAAGCACTTAAGCTATTAAATACTGAACAAGGGAGCTTTAGAGCCAGTTACCTGGAAGTGAAGGGTGATATTTTAGTGGCTTTGAAACAAATTGAAGACGCTCGATCTGCTTATGACCAGGCATTAGAAGCTTATGCAGCAATAGGGGCAAATGCTCAAATCTTAAGAGTTAAACGTAACGATTTAGGAAACTCATAATGATTTTCGTAGCGAAAAATTTATGCTCTTCATTGTTAAAAAAGATAACAGCCATTGGTTTTGTCACCGTATTTGCCTTAAACATTTCTGGGTGTGGCTGGACTGACAGTTTCTTTGGTGGTGAAGATAACGCAATTCCTCCTACTGAACTTGAAGATATTAGCAGTACTGTAAAAGTGCGTTCTGTCTGGAGCAAAGATGTGGGGGTTGGTTTAGATGAAGCATTTGTTGATTTACAGCCAGCCATAACCGATTCAGAAATATTTACGGTTGATCGTGAAGGGCAAGTCACATCATTGAGTGTTGGCAGTGGCAATGTTAATTGGCAGGTTGAGCTAGAAACAACCATCACAGGTGGTGTGGGTTATGGTGATGGTCTTATTGTTGTGGGTGATAATCGTGGTGAAGTCTTTGTTCTTGATGCTGACAACGGTTCAATCATCTGGAAAAAAGAACTCAGTAGCGTGATGCTTTCAGCGCCACTGGTACAAGATAATGTCTTAGTAGTGCGTACAGGTGATGGCCGAGTCTTTGGTTTAAGTGCTGAAAATGGCAGTCAAATCTGGGTATATGATCGCGGAGTACCTGTCTTAACATTACGTGGCAATAGCAGTCCTGTATTGGGTGGTCGTGAACTGGTCTTCACTGGCTTTGATAGTGGCAAAGTGGCTGCCGTCGGTGTCCAGCATGGCCGCTTATTATGGGAAGCCAACGCAGCAGTGCCAAGAGGTCGTTCAGACTTAGAACGTTTGGTTGATATTGATGGCAGTATGATATTAGTTGGTCGTGTGCTCTATGTCTCGACTTATCAAGGAAGAATTGTCGCTATTGATGCTCTGGAAGGTGAAATTTTATGGGCTAAAGAAATGTCATCGTATGCTGGAATGTCAGCAGATGAACGCCACATCTATGTCACTGATTCAGACAGCAATCTATGGGCTGTTGATCGTGTGTCGGGAGATATGCTTTGGAAACAAGATAAACTTGCCTATCGAAAATTAACTGCTCCTGCTTCTGTAGGGGAATATGTGTTAGTGGGTGATTTTGAAGGTTATGTCCATATTATTTCTCGCTTAGATGGTGAACTGATCGGCCGTGAAAAAATTGATGGTGATGGCTTTCACGTCCAACCTCAAAGTGTCGATGAAACCCTATACATTTATGGTAATGGCGGTACATTATCCGCCTTAAAGCTGAATTAAGAAAATATGAAGCCGGTAATTGCCCTGGTAGGGCGTCCCAATGTGGGCAAATCAACATTATTCAACCGATTAACCAAAACTCGTGATGCCCTGGTCGCTGATATGCCTGGTGTCACTCGGGATAGGCAGTACGGTGATGGTATTGTGGGCGAACGTCCCTATATTGTTATTGATACAGGCGGCTTAAGTGGTGAAGATGAGGGTGTTGATACCCTCATGCAATCACAGGTTTATCAGGCAATGCAGGAAGCCAATATTATTCTGTTTCTGGTTGATGGTCGTGGTGGTATGACGGGACATGATCAAACCATCGCTCAACGCTTACGTACGTTAGGCAAAGAAATTATTGTTTTAGTGAATAAAGCCGAAGGCATGAATGTTGATGTCGTCGAGTCTGATTTTTATTCACTGGGCTTAGGTCAGCCTTATGCAGTTTCTGCATCGCATGGTGATGGCATTGAGCCATTGATGGAAGAGTTACTCTCTGGTGTGCCTGAAGAAAATGAAGATGAATCCGATGAGGATTCTTATACAAAAAGTGGTATTAAACTCGCCATTGTTGGGCGTCCCAATGTGGGGAAATCGACACTGATTAACCGTTTAATGGGTGAAGAACGAGTCGTGGCCTTTGATATGCCAGGCACAACCCGTGATAGTATTTTTATTCCTTTTGAACGCGATGGACAGCGATATACTTTTATTGATACGGCAGGCGTCAGACGCCGAAGCCGAGTAAAAGAAACGATTGAAAAGTTTTCAATTATTAAAGCCTTACAGGCCATTGAATCATCCAATGTGGTGATTTTGATGCTGGATGCCCATGAGGGGATCACCGATCAAGATCTGCATTTGCTCAGTTATGTGATTGATACAGGCCGAGCTTTGATTATTGCGATTAATAAATGGGACGGCATGACCAAAGATGCCCGAGAATTTGTTAAGGAACAATTAGAGCGCCGCCTTCCTTTTCTTGATTATGCCAAGTACCATTACATTTCTGCATTGCATGGTAGCGGTGTTGGTTTGCTCTACGACTCTGTTGATAAAGCTTACGAGTCAGCAATGAAACGGCATCAACCAGCTAAACTAAGCAGTTTGCTGGATGAAGCGGTAAAAATGCATCAACCACCATTGGCAAGGGGGCGTCGTATTAAACTGCGCTATGCACATCAAGGTGGTCAAAACCCGCCAGTGATCGTCATTCATGGCAGCCAAACTGAACATATTCCAGAATCGTACAAACGCTATTTGATGAACTCATTTCGTAAATGGTTAAAACTGGAAGCGACACCGATTCGACTGCAATTTAAAAACAGTTCAAATCCTTTTCGCGGGACAAAACGAAACAACGAGAAAACCAAGCAACTTATGGTCAAGCGTCATCGCCAAACGAAAAACATGGCGAAAAAATACAGTGGTAAGAAGAACAAGAGAACCAATAGAGATTAAAGGGTAAATTGTTTGTAGACAAGGCAAGCCCTGTCTACAATATCACTGAGTCATTGTCATAAATGTTGTAATTTGAGCAGACGCTTTTCTTAGGTTCAAGCTTAGCAGACGTGCAATTCCTTTTAGAATCTTGATACCAACTTCAGGGTGTTTGGTTAAAAGAGTATTAAAATCATCACGGCGTAGAATTAATATGGTTGATGGAACGCAAGCTCTTACCGTTGCTGAACGTGTCAGACCATCAATTAAGGCCATTTCACCAAGAGAATCACCTTCAGAGATAGTGGAAATAATAACTTCTTTGCCATCAAGTGTTTTAACAATTTCTAGTTTTCCAGACGCAACAAAGCTTAAAAAGCTGCCATGTTGACCTTCTTTACAAACCAGGCCACCCATTTGTAGTTCTTTTGGGAACAAATACTGAGAGAGTATTTTTGTGTCTTCGCTATCCAGTTCGTTAAAAACAGGAATTTCGGAAATCAGGTACTCAAGTTCTTTATTGATATTCATGATAACTTTGTTTGTTAAACCTCTAGTCAAGTCGCCTTTTTCAAAATGAAA
>JADGEK010000046.1:0-9775 GCA_016744395.1 Gammaproteobacteria bacterium
GGAAAAATCGTTTCCTGGAAGAGTTCCATACCTTCCTGTAAGGTCATTTCCTGGGGAGGGGTGACCTGTAATGTAATGGTTCGTTTGCCATTATAATGTCTTATTTCACTGATTCCTGTTTTTTGTTCTAACTCTGCTAAAGTATTAAATCCCACTAAAGTGCCTGAAGGGGTTGCCACTAAAGAGTAATAGAGTTCTTCTGGAGAATTAATGTGGCTTTGATCGGACTTGAGTATGAGATCAATTTTTTTTGCGCCATCACTTTTGAATTCTCCGATTTTTCGCCCCTGCAATAGTACGTCAGCGATAATACCTAGTGATAAAGAATCTATGTCGATGCGCTGTAATTGATCGTACTTTGGTTTGAGTATGACTTCAGGATAGAGTAGCTCAATAGATGGAATTGGGCGGATTTGCATATCTGGTACGGCTTTTTTAAGAGCTCCAAACAGTTCTGCCCCGACCTGGGTAATTTGCTCCAGCTTTTCACCGCTAATATCAATGTCAATTGTTCTGCCTTTGCCTATGCCTTGCTCAAAAACACCCGCTTGTTTTGTAATGCCAAAGATCCCAGGGAAACTGTTAACAATAGGGATCAGTAAAGGTTTAAGTTCTTTAATTCGGCTATCATCATGGGCAATGGCACCAAAAATCATAAAGTCACCTGAAGCGACATAAAATAAACGTTCAATGGATGGGTAGCCATCAGTTGATTGATTGATATAGGGCTTCAATTGTTTATAAATAGAATCACCAATGGATTTTTTTTCCTGATAAGACAGCCCAGGTGGCGGGATCATGATATTAAAATATAAATTTCGATTGCCCTGAGGCAGGTATTCCATTTTTGGAAACAGGCTATACACACTGAGTGCAGATAAAAAAGTTAAGCTGAGAATAGTGAGAATACGCTTGCTTCGAGTTTGTAAAATATGACTGATCAGTGTCATGAAAATACTTGATACCCAATTGCCAAATTTTGCAATGAGGGACTGTTTACCTGTTTCCTGATGGCTGTCGTGAGGGTGAAATAACATCAATTGATTCCATAGCATGGGTATGACCGAAATGGAAACAAAGAGAGAAAAAGACACGGCTGCTGTCACTGCTATGGCAATGTCTTTAAAAAGTTGACCAGCTTCATTTTGTAAAAAGATAATGGGTAAAAATACGGCAACAGTGGTCAATGCGGATGCAATAAGAGCCCCCCAAACTTCATTAGTGCCTTCGTAAGCAGCCATAAAAAATGTTTTTCCCATTTTTTTATGGCGATCAATATTTTCCAGAACAACAATGGCAGAATCAACCAACATGCCCACTGAAAAAGAGATGCCTGCCAGAGAAATGGTATTGAGTGAACGTCCCATAAAATGAAGAATAATAAAGGTTGAAATGATTGAAATAGGGATGGCTAAAGCAACAACAGCAGTTGAAGAGATTGTCCTTAAAAACAGTAATAATACTGCAATGGCCAATATGCCGCCAATGAGAATGTTCTTTTGTACCAAATCAATTGAACCTTGTATGTAATGACGCTTGTCGTGTAACCAGTCAATTTTCAGTCCCATTTCTTTTAACTGATGGCTATTAAGATTGTTAACAACCTGCTCCACATTATTACTGAGTTCGACAAGGTTTGTGTCATTTTCAGGTTTCACTCCAATAATGAGTCCTTTAACACCTTCAATTGCTGCAAAAGAATTGGCTATGGCATAGCCATGACTTACATCAGACACATCTTTTAATTTGATCTGTCTATCATTATCAGACAATAAAATCAGTTCTTGAATACTTGTGGCGCTACGAAATTGAGCAGTTGTACGTATGCGATAATTTCTGCGATCGATATCAATTGACCCTGCAGAAATATCCTGATTATGTCTCTGAATTTTGCCAATAATATCGTCAATACTGAGTTTGTATTTAGCCAAAAGATTAACGTCCAGAGTGACTTGCATTTGTTTCTTTGTACCTCCGAGCAAGAATAATTCTGCTACACCAGGTACTCTTTCTATATGCTCACGAACGTGATCGTCCAGATATGTCTTATAAGTATCAATATCATTGGGATTTTCAGGCAAAGTTCTCAGCATTGTCCAAATGACGGGTGATGAACTTTCACCTGTTGATTTAATAATTGGTTTTTCAACATTGATAGGGTAGTTGTCCACCTCAGTTAATTTATTACTGACTTCCAATAAAGCTTTATTAATATTAGTGCCCAGCTTGAAGGTGAGTGTAATTGTGCCCAGGTTGTCTTGTGCTTTTGATTCATAGATCAGCAATCCTGGTGTGTTTTTTATGACTAACTCTTGTTCTTCAATGATGTCTTGTTCGATTTCACGGGGAGATGCACCAGGCCATGCGGTGAGAATGGATATTTTTGCTTCACTGACATGTGGTGTTAATTGCAAGGGGAGTTGCTGCAGAGCAAGCAATCCAAAAATAAGAATCAAAATAACTGCAACTGTAATCGTGACGGGTTTATGTAAGGAATACTTAATAATATCCATGAGTGTTTTTCCTTTTCCCTTACTTTATTGTTGTTTTGAAGAAGGGCTTAGAGCCAGTGTTTGTCCAGGAAAAACGCGTTCATTGCCTTTTGTAATGACAGCCATTCCAGCTTTGAGTTCAAAATCAGAGCTTTGTTCAGTGCTTGAAATTGCAGCCAGGGTCCCATCGTATAAATGTACTTGTATAGAGACCATTTTGGCAATTTTCTCATCACTATTACCTGTCTTATTTTTTTCGACAATAAAAATAACATCATGACCAAAACGTTTAATAACAGCATCTCTTGGTACCAAAAGTGTATCATTAAAAGAAATTCTTGGTAAATTAATTAACGCTTCCATTCCCTCAAAGAGAACGCTTGAAGGATTTTGTATTTTGACTTTTAAAGGAAAAGTGCGGCTTTTGTTGTCACCTTTAATAATCACTCCTTCAATGATTCCCTCTAAGTTCTGATTGCTAACTTTAACGTTTAGAGCTTGTTTCGATTTAATATCTAATGCGTAAGAGGCAGGAATATCAAATAAGCTAATGACTTTCTTAGGGTTCACTAGAGTTGCAATTTTTCCACCTTTATCGACCCATTCACCAATTTCCACGTGACGTTCTGTAATGATGCCATCAAAGGGGGCTTGTATGATGTTTTGCTGACGTTCTATGAGCAGGGCATTTAATTCTGCGTTGGATGAAATTAATTTTTGATCAATACGAATTTTATCATAATAGATTTCATCATACTTTTGTTGTGATACATTTTTTTGTTGGACCAGCTTTTTGTATCGCTTCAGATCTTTCGTCGATTTTTCTTTGAGCAGGTGTAATTCTTTAATGGATGCCTGGATTGCTTTGATTCTGGAGTCCAGTATCTCATGGTCTAATTCGACCAGAACCTCTCCTTTATGTACTTCTTGAGTTGTATCAAAATTAACTTTAAGCACTAAGCCCTGAGTTTTTGATGCTAATACAGAGGATTGAGAAAAGTGCATACTGCCAATAAAAACCTGCTCAGTGTTGAGGTTGCCTCTGACAATTGGGCTGGTCTGAACTAAGGTTTCGGCAAAGCTCTGATTGGGGGCAAGACCAAGGCTGATTGAACATACCAGAGAAAGAATAAAAAATGGGGTCAGTTTATTTTTTATTGAGAAGAGAGAAGTTTTTGACATTCGAAATAGCCCTAATTTTGTAATGAATCTGGAGTTAAATGCTTGAGTCTAAGTGGCAACTTCTTCAAAACCCATTTCAATTGATTTATGCAGTTTATCACGAGTCATAGTGATGACTTCTTTGACATCAAATCCATCATCATCTTTTAAAGTTATGGACATTGCCATTGCACAATGAATACTGATGAACCCTGCTGTTGTTTTATAAGAACGATGATTGAGATCATGTAAAATTCTTTTAAAATTACGACATCGTGCATTATCGGGATTATCATTGTACATAGCAATTAAAAATTCATCTTGTTTGGCATGTCCGACAAGATCAATAGGACGAACATGTCGGCAGATCCGGTTGGAAACACTGGCTAAAATCTGCTCCTGAACCTCCTGCCCATGGGATGATATGATGTTATCAAGATCAGTGATTTTTAAAATGGCACAGCAGGTTGAGCCACCTCTGGAATGGGTTTGTTTTAAAAGTGCATTGAGGCGGTTTTGTGTGTGCTCAAGTCGGCCAAGTCCTGTGATTCGGTCTACTGTACACTTTATTTCAAACAGCTTATTGAGCGTTTGAGTACTCATCAGCAGATCATTTTGCATGGTGGCCACTCGACCCGCGGAATATACTCGGGCAGCCATTTCTACCTGGTTGGGCGGTTTGACAATATAATCATCAACACCTTCTTCAAATGCGGTACGGATGGATGAAATATCATCTTTGGCTGTGAGTAGGACAATACCTGTATAATGATGTTGTTCTTCATCCAGCATACGAATTCTTTTGGCTAATTCAAGACCGTCCATTTCTGGCATAAGCCAGTCGGCCAGAACCACGTCAACAGGTTGTTTTTCAATTCGAAGAAGAGCTTCAGGCGCATTATTAACGACATCAATTGAAGTGTAACCTTCTTTTTTTAAGGCGCGACGAATATATTCACAGCTGAACTTCATATCATCAACAACTAAAATATTGAGAGAATCACGTATCATTTAAACCTCATGACTTATATTTTTTTATTATAATACCGCTTTTACTGATAAAGTGCCTATAACTTACTGAAATAAACACTTTAATCAGTACTTATATCGGATTATATGTCTTGAAAATAAAAGTGCGATGAGACTAGTTTACCAGTAAACTAGGCGACTTTATATAGAGATTGCAAAAACGGTCAGTTATACGAAAAGAGTAATAACATGTTAAAGATTTTACATACAGCAGATTGGCATCTCGGACACCGATTTCATGGTCTTTCGAGACAATATGAACATGATGCCTTTTTAAGCTGGTTATTAGTGCAAATTGAACAAACTCAGGCCGATGTTGTAATTATTGCAGGAGATATTTTTGATTCAGCCAATCCTCCTGCCAGTGCACAATCTGTTTTTTATGATTTTTTGGTCAAGGCCAGGAAATGCAGTGAAACACTTGATATTGTCATTATTGGTGGCAATCATGATTCTGCTTCAAGACTGGATGCACCCTCACAACTTTTACAGAGCTTGGGAATTAGAATGATTGGTGGACTGACATTCTTAAGTAATGGCTCTGTTGATTGGTCACGTTTGCTCATTCCATTAACGGATAAAAAAGGCATGATTAAGGCAATTTGCGGTGCGATGCCATTTATCCGTAATGCCGACTTAGCCCAAGTGAAAGCGGATAAAGAAGATGACTTGAATGATACACTTATTCAAGGTGTTTCTGAGCGTTACCAACAACTGTTTGAACAAATGCAGTTCTACAAGACAGAGTTACAATTGGATGACTCCATAGGACAAATCCTAACGGGTCACTGCTATATGGTAGGCACCGAATTGTCAGAACTCAGTGAACGTCGAATATTAGGAGGTAATCAGCATGCATTACCTGCTGATATCTTTAATGAAAAAATTGATTATGTTGCACTGGGTCATTTGCACAAAGCGCAAAAAGTCAGCAGCACTCCACAAGAAACATGCATTCGGTATAGCGGTTCTCCCATCCCTTTATCATTTACAGAAAGAAATTATAAACATCAAATTTGTGCAATCTCATTGACAACGAATTCCATTTTGGAAGGTGAGGATAAAAAAGAGAAGAACTGTGTGAATGTGCAGAAAATTATCATTCCTCGCGCAGTTGAGATTAAATGTGTGCCTGAGCGAGGATACATCAAACTGACAGAACTTGAAGCACAATTAACGGCATGCTTTGTTGATAAAGAACATTTTAAATCAGATGCCCCTGAAAAAATAGATCATCAAATGACTTATCCACTGCTTGAAATTAAAATTGAACTGGAAAAACCAGAGCCTGATTTGCGCCAACAAATTGAACTAATGTTAGATGATTTAGCGGTTCGCTTGTTGAAGATCAGCACGTATTACCCTGGAAAAGGTGAAGCTCTGGCAGATAAAAAACAACAAATTCGACTCGAAGAGTTACATCCTGAAGATGTGTTTCAAAAATGTTATCAACGAAATTTTGAGCACAAGGCTCCAGATAAAATGATGGGTTTGTTTCATCAATTACTTGAGTCTGTGGAGGAAAGTGAATAATGCGTATTCTGGTGATTCGAGGTAAAAACCTGGCGAGCCTGAGAGGATACTTTGAGGTCGCTTTGAACAAAGCACCATTAGAAGCAGCGGGTTTATTTGCCATTACAGGTCATACAGGTTCAGGCAAAAGTACTTTATTGGACGCCATGTGTCTGGCCCTTTTTGATAAAATTCCGCGCTTAATAGGCAGTGCAAATGTAAAAGTCGGTCGAGTGGATGAAGATGAGAAACAGCGCATCAGCAGTAGTGATGTCGGCTCAATTATCAGCCGTGGCACCGCAGGAGCGTATGCAGAAGTTGAATTTATAGGAATTGATAAAAAAACATATCAGGCGCATTGGGAAATTAAACGAGCAAGAAATAAAGTATCAGGACGTCTACAAAAACAATCTGTCTTATTAAAGAATCTAGAGACTGATGAGATCATAGGGCAAAATAAAAGTGATACTTTAGAGCTGATCAGTGAAAAAATTGGTTTGACTTTTGAACAATTTCGCCGTTCGGTGTTATTAGCTCAAGGTGACTTCGCTGCTTTTTTAAAGGCCAAAAGTGATGAGCGCTCTTCATTATTAGAACGTATTACAGGTACTGAAATTTACTCAAAATTATCCATCTCAACGTATCGAATATTCCAGGAACAAGTTCATAAATTAAATCATATCCAGGAAAAAATAAAATATGATATGCCTCTTGAAAACCAGGATAGACAAGATTTAATTATTAAAATAACAGAGTTGGATGATGAATTAACTGTATTCAAAAAAAATATTGAAGATAGGCGCTTGATGCTTCAATGGTATGACGTAAAAGAGCAAATGCAAAATGAAAAAATGCAAGTTGTCCAGGTTTTATCAAATTTAAACAATCAAAAAAATGAGAGTGAAGCTTTAAAAAATGAATTAACAAAAACACTGTTGGTGCAAGATGTTCGCCCATTACTATCGAATAGGGATGGGCTGCTTTATAGACGATCTGAACTGGAAGAACAGATTAAATGTGTGATTGAAGGTGTTGAGCAGGCAAGTGTTGAAATAGCAACGTCATTATTTAATGTCAAAGAAACACAAAATCAGTTAAATCAGTCAGAAATACTCTTTGAGAAAATAAAGCCAGAATTATTAAAAGCACGTGAACTTGATACGCAAATAAAAATTGTTGTTCAGGAATGTTTTGACTATGAAGTAGCCACTGGAGATTTAAAGGCTTCATTAACAAAAGTTGAAAATAATAAAGTTGATTTGGATGTTGTGGTTCAAGAGCAGAATGCTCTTGAACAAGAAATAATAAGTGTTTCCAACTTATTGGTTGAATTACAGAAAAAAAGGCAGATTATTTCTCTTGAAACTCTAAACAAAAACAATGACAATTTTGAGCAGAAACGTTTTGTTCTGCAAGCCTTTTGTCAAATCTATCAGTCATACGCAGAAAAAAAAGTGAGTTTGGAAAATCACACGAACTGCTATCAGGGGTTTCAAAGCAGTTTATTGGATTTAATGAAAAATGAAACACTTGAACAGTCAAAATGTCAAAAGTCGAAAGCTCTTCTGGAAGAAGCACGACGAGCACTTTTAATGATGCAAGAATCAGTTGCTCAAGGTGTTCAGTCTCTGCGTGGCTTGTTAAAAGAGGATCAGGAGTGTTCTGTCTGTGGCTCAAAGGTGCACCCCTGGGCAGATCAGAGTGCAATTTTAAATCAACAGTATCTGCAACAGACTGAACGTGTTAACGAATTAGAAAAATCAGTACAAACGGTATTAACAGATATTAATCATCTGCAACAAAAAATAAAGCAAGAAAAATCGGAACAAGCACTGCAAAATGAACACATAGAAAAAATAAATCTTGATATGATTCATTTGGTCTCTCAGTGGCGTGAGTCGGTTGAAAAGACATTGGCCAAAACTGAAATTATTCGGCCACTACAGAACTCTTTGCAACAGGCCGTGTTGGAAAATGAACTTGAGTTCATTCTCCTACCGGAAATTGAGCAGTTAGATGTTCAGTTGGGTTTAAATAAAGAGAAAGAAAAAGAAGCAATTACAATACAGAAAGAAATTGATAAGAGTCAGCTTTGTAAAGATCGATTACAAAGCAAAGAAAAAAAGCTATCGGGTATTATTTCAGAACAGCGACTTATATTAAATACAATTGATAACCTGAGTAAGCAATTTCAAATGCAACAAGAAGTATTGAAAAATAGAAAAAGTCACCAGGACAAACTGATGAGTGAACGTCAAGTACTTTTTTTTGATGAATTGCTTAATTATCCAGGTGAAGATATTGATAAAAGTGGATTGATATTGAATGCTGATGAGGTGGAAAATTCATTGACGCAGAGGATCAGCCATTTATCTCTTCGGTATAAGTCTGAGATCAATTTACTTGAGAAGCTGAAGCAGAATCAGATTAAAATTACAGAACAACAAAATTATCTACAGGAACACATTGCTCAAAATAAACAACAGCAACAGATTTGTGACAGTAAACTTGATAATGAACTTCGAAAGCATTCTTTAGAATTGGCTGAACTGAAATTATTATTACAACATGATGATGAGTGGCTTGAACAACAACAAAACTTCTTTGATGACTTAAGCAATAATCTGATTAAATCGGATGCCTTGCTGTTAGAGCGAAGCTCAAAATTGAAACAGCATGATATTCAATTTGAAGTATTCCCTGAACTGCTCAAGACAATCTCAAATGAGGACTTATTGGTGCAACTTAATGAACAATTAAAGTTGCAACAGACTATTCAAAATGAATATCAGGAAAAGCAATTAGAATTGAAACAGGATGATGTTAAAAAGCAGCGGATTGCCCGTTCTTTACTTGAGTTAGAAACACAGCAAGAAATTTGGAAAGACTGGGCAGACTTAAATGAGCTGATTGGCTCGGCCAGTGGCCATAAGTTTCGGATCTTTGCCCAAAGCCTGACATTGGAATCATTGCTAGCTCATGCCAATGAACATCTTAATGACTTTGCTCGACGCTATCAATTGCAACGAGTGCCTGGAACTGATCTGGAGCTGCAGATAATGGATAGGGACATGGCTGATGAAGTACGCAGTGTACAGAGTCTCTCTGGTGGTGAAAGTTTTCTGGTTTCGCTGGCTTTAGCGCTTGGACTTGCCTCTTTATCATCGACCAAAACTCAGGTTGAATCACTGTTTATTGATGAGGGCTTTGGTACCCTGGATCAGGAAACTCTGGATATTGCGATTGCCAGCCTGGATACTCTGCAGGGACTCGGCCGAAAGGTCGGCATTATTTCTCATGTCCCAATTCTGGTTGAACGTATTGGTACTCGTGTACTTGTTGAAAAGATGGGTGGAGGACAAAGTCGGGTGTTGGTTGAAGGATGACTATGCTCAGCCTCAAGAACTGGATAAATTTCAATTTAGCTCCTAGTATTAAAATTTACAGCTACTTATTTAACAACTTTTTGAATGAATCAGAGGCTTTGATTTAAACCGTTCGACGAAATGAATAAACAATTTTTTACGATAAAGGAAGTCTGCTCCTGCAGACGAGGTAATTAATGGTTGATAAACCCATTC
>JADGEK010000046.1:9875-14237 GCA_016744395.1 Gammaproteobacteria bacterium
ATTACTTTAAAGCAGCAGCGGGATCAGCTGGTATCAATGGCAACACATGATCAGCTAACGGGACTCTATAATCGCCATTATCTGTTTCATAGTGCGCAAAAAAAAATAGCACGCTCCATTAGGCATCAAACTCCTGTGAGTCTGGCGATGATGGATATTGACCATTTTAAGTTGGTTAATGATCGGCATGGACACCCAATGGGAGATGCTATTTTACAGTCAGTAGCATCACTGCTTGAGAAGCAATCCAGAAAAGAAGATATTGTGGCTCGATTTGGTGGTGAGGAATTTATTATTTTATTTGATCATACCGAACTGCAAAGTGCTGAGAGAAAAGCAGAAGATTTACGCCAATTAACTGAACAATTAAAACCAGAAGGTTTATCAGTGACAATGAGCTTTGGAGTGGTGGAATTGCAATCAGATAATAATCACATTGATGATATGATCAAACGAGCGGATGAAGCATTATATTTGGCCAAGGAGGCGGGACGTAATCGAATTGTGGCTGCTTAGTGTTCTGACTAGAAGCGACTAATAGTAGAAATAAAGCATGCCTTATTTCCAGAACAAAAAAAGCCATAACAGATTTCTCTGTTATGGCTTTTTTATTAATACCGACTGCCTTCTTCAGTTAGATATACAAAGAAGGCGGTAGAAGTATTACTTAGCAGCAGGTGCAGCTGGAGCCGCAGGTGCTTGAGCAGACCATTGCTTCATTCTTTCTTCGTATGCTTTACGAGCAGCTTCCATTTGTGCTTGTTGCTGAGCTTGCATCGCTTGCATACGCTTCTGGTGAGCTTCCATCTGAGCTTTTTGTTGTGCAGTTGGCGCTGGAGCAGCCATAGGTGCCTGCATCATAGGAGCTTGCATCATTGGAGCTTGACGGTAGCCATAACCACCATTATCTGAATATTGGTTACGACCATCAAAACGGCTGTTCATGTTGTTGTTACCATTGTAGTTGCTGTTACCATTTCCGTAAGCTGAACCACGAGTGTTGCCTTTACCACGACCACGGCCACGTGCTTTGATAGTGATTTCAACATCACCGTCCATGTCTGCATCACCAGAACCGTCGCCCCAACCATTACCATAACCGTTGCCATAAGCGTTGTTGTTCATGTTGCCTGCGCCATTGCTATTCCAGTTAGTGTTGCTGTTTCCGTCACCCATTGGGTTCCAAGATTCAGCAGAAACAGTCATAGAAGCAGTAGTTGCAGCGATTGCTACAGCGATAAGTAATTTTTTCATTTTATACTCTCCAAAATTCGTTTATAAATAATTTTTAATGTGTTGATATGTGTTCCAGGATTGATAATAACAAAACTCATTTCGAATGTTATTTTGTTTTCCAATCTCTTTATTTAGTGAGGTAAGTATATCCTTGAGTTTTAATATAAGCAACTATTAATATTAAAAAAAGTGATTTTTTTTTAATATTAAAGATCACTCTAAGTGCTTGTAATTATTGGTCCTAGGGTTAACCCTAGGAAAAATGGCGTGCAAATGGGGCTTTTAAAAGCCTTATTTTTGCAGGGAGTAACCTGAGGCTGTCAGAAATAACTTGGCTAGAGTAGTGGTTCAAGTGATTGCCAGATCGTTTCAGTTATTTTCATTTGTGCTTTTTCATTAGGGTGCAGCCCGTCCGCTTGCATTAACTCTGGATTGATTGCGATATTTTTAAGGAAAAATGGTATCAGGCTTAAGGAATACTCTTTGGCCAGGTCATGATAGGTCTGATTAAAAGCCTGTGTGTATTTTTTTCCGTAGTTTGGGGGAATGATGATTTCCATTAATATGACTTTGGCTTTAGCACTGAGAGATAACTGGATTAACAATTCTAAATTATTTCTAATTTGTTTTGGAGATAGGCCTCGTAGGCCATCATTAGCACCTAATTCTATCAGTATGAGATCAGGTTGAAACTTTTCCAGTGCTCGAGGTAACCGGTTAAGACCATTAGCAGTGGTATCACCACTGATACTGGCATTAATGACTTGTCTGTTTTTATTGGCAGCCTCCATTTTTTTTTGAAATAAATCAGTCCAGTTTTGGCCAATGCTAATACCATAGCCTGCACTCAAGCTGTCGCCAAGAATTAGCAAGTTTTTTCTCTCAGTAATTTCAGATGCACTGACATCAGCATAGGGAAGCGTTATTATTGTTGTGATCGTTAAACCAATTAGAATTATTGTGGTCTGAAAGAGAGTTGATAGTTGTTTCTGCTGTCTTTTTTTCTGATTTTTCATAAATGAGGTTAAGCACATTAGCCCATCCACCCTCCAAGAGGTTTTAGTTTGTTAATAGTCAATAGCTTAGCAAAAAACATCAAGAGCCCCAATGGCCAGTTGGATATTTTAACGGATATTAACTTTCATCTTAAAGCAGGCCAATCAATGGCAATTACTGGTGCATCAGGTTCTGGTAAGTCGACACTGCTCTCTATTCTGGCTGGATTAGACTCAGCCAGCTCAGGTCAAATTGAACTGGGTGGTCAGTTACTGACTGATTTAGATGAAGAAGGTCGAGCAAAACTTCGACAAGATAAAATTGGTTTTGTTTTTCAATCTTTTCATTTGATTCCTGCACTCAGTGCATTAGACAACGTCATGCTGCCTTTGGAAATAAAAGGTGACAGCAATGCGCAAGAACAGGCTTTATTACTTTTGGATAGGGTTGGTTTATCTGAACGTTGCACACATAAACCATTGCAGTTATCGGGTGGTGAGCAGCAAAGAGTTGCGATTGCCAGAGCTTTTGCGGGTAAACCAGAAATATTATTTGCTGATGAGCCAACGGGGAACTTAGATCAGCTCAGTGGTGATAATATTATTGAACTCTTGTTTCAGTTAAATCAAGAACAAGGCACGACTTTAGTTTTGGTGACTCATGATAATGCATTAGCAAAAGCCTGTCAGAGACATTTTCAACTGGATCATGGTGTTTTACATGAAGTGAGTAGTGCGCAAGGGCTTTTATCCGACTCTACTTTTTCGAATCAAATGGTTTCAAATCGGAGAAATTAAGTGCTACACACTTTGCGCCTTGCTTTTAAACTCTTCAAAAATGAATTTCGTTATGGTGAATTAACTTTACTTTTTCTTTCTCTTGTCATTGCAACAGGCAGTTTGACCAGTGTTGGCTTTTTAATTAAGCGTGTTGATGGTTCCATGAGTGGTCATGCTAATCAGCTGAATGGTGCGCAGCTAATTCTCAAGTCATCTCGTGCTGTGCCACAAAGTTGGCTGGATAAGGCCAGTGATTATAATTTAGAACAGGCTCAAATGCAGGTTTTTCCCAGCATGCTGGTTGTGAATGATGAATTCAAACTGGCACAAATCAAAGCGGTTTCTGATAATTTCCCCCTGCAGGGTGAGCTTCGTGTCCATAGAGAAAAGAACTCAGCCTCAGCTGGAATTTCACCAGTGCGGCCATTTGCCAGGACAAAAGCACCACCCAGAGGGGAAATTTGGCTAGACAAGCGTTTGGCATTGCTGTTTAAGACAAGTCAAACAGTGCCATCGAATCGTGCTTTAGAGCCTGTCAGAACAAATGAGGACAAGTCTATAATTACGCTTCCTTTGATAGAGTTGGGAGAATCAGAGTTTAAGGCCAGTGGCACTCTTGAAAGAGTGCCAGGGCAATCCTCGTCTTTTTTTACGATTGCCCCAACGGCAATGATTAACTTATCTGATCTTGCTTCGACAGAGACAGTTCAACCAGGCAGTCGTGTAGACTATATTTATTTTTTCTCAAACTCAGCTGCTTCAACATCGCATGCTCTTGAGAATTATCAGCAATGGTTAAAATCAGAGTTGCATGCAGGTCAGTCACTTCGCACTGGTGTTGAAGATTTAAAGGCAGTGAATGCAAGTCTAAAAAAAGCCAGTGACTTCTTATCATTGGCAGCCATTTTGACTGTGCTTTTGTCTGCCATTGCGATTGCGATAAACAGCCATCGTTATGGCCAGAAACAATATAAAAATAATGCGATCATGCTCTGTCTTGGTTGCAGTGAAAAACAAATTGTAATGATAGAGTTCTACAAGTTAATTGCTTTAGGGCTCGTAGGCAGTTTTGTGGGAATATTGATAGGCTTTTTGGCTTATCTTGGATTGTTGTCTGTGATTGGTGAGCTGCTCAATATTGATGCACAGAATCATGTCTTTCGTTTTTATCCCATGCCTGCATGGGTCGGATTAAGCTGTGGTTTATTTTTACTGCTCAGTCTTTCTATGGTGAATCTGACTCGGTTGAAAAAAATATCACCTGTGGGCTTAATTCGAAAGGCATCGTTATTTGAAGATAATTCTAATGAGAACACATTTTTAAACTTTTCTTTTAGAGTGTTTTCTTTTA
>JADGEK010000046.1:14337-33283 GCA_016744395.1 Gammaproteobacteria bacterium
AAATATCACCTGTGGGCTTAATTCGAAAGGCATCGTTATTTGAAGATAATTCTAATGAGAACACATTTTTAAACTTTTCTTTTAGAGTGTTTTCTTTTAAGCATTGGGGGCGTATCAGTATTTACCTGCTCAGCTTTATTGGATTGGTTCTGATTTCCATTTGGTATACAGGTAATAGCAAAGTGACGCTGTTATTTTTCGTCTCTCTCTCATTGAGCGTTACCGTGCTCTATGTTTTAGCTCAATTATTATTGCACGTGATTATTAAAGTAGGGCGTGATCATCAATTAATTAACCGACTTTCACTGCTTAATTTAGAACGTCATAAACGGGCAGTATTATTACAAATAACAACTTTTAGTCTGATTTTTTCTTTTTTAATCATTATTTTTTTTGTACGAACAGAACTTCTGGATAACTGGCAACAAAAATTTCCTGAACAAACACCCAATCATTTTGTCATTAATGTGCAAAGTTATGAGAAGTCGGATTTTGGACAATACCTACAAGATCAGGGGATAAAAACTCAGGGCTTATATCCTATGGTGAGAGGCCGCTTAGCTTTCTTAAATAAACAACCCATCTTACAAGCTGTAGACGGCACGGCTCATGAACATAATGCGCTGCATCGTGAGCTAAATTTGAGCTTTGTTCAAGATGAATCAATCTCCCTTAAAAAAGAAGCAGAAATCTCAATTGAAAGCAGTTTGGCAAAAGCGCTCAATATACAAAAAGGTGATCTGCTTGGTTTTCGTGTAGGGTCTCGGCAAATAGAAGGTGTAGTCACTGAAACAAGAAACGTTCAATGGGATTCTTTTCAACCCAATTTTTACATTATTTTTTCGCCAGGATTGATTGAACAGTACCCTATGACCTGGATTTCCAGCTTTTATTTAGCCAGTGAAGATAAAGCGAAACTCAATCAATTAATGAAACAGTTTCCAGGGGTTACGGTAATAGAGGTTGATGAGATACTTAAAGAAGTGCAGTTTATTATTGAAAAAGTCTCGGATGCGATTGAGTTAATTTTTCTTTTTATTTTGCTGGCAGGTACATTAATTTTAAGTTCATCCTTATTGTCCACCATGGCTTCACGCATGTATGAAAACGCAGTGATCCGTACTTTGGGAGCCAGCATCAGACAGTTACGGCATTTCTTATTGATTGAATTAGCTGTAGTGGCTTTGTTAAGTACTTTAATCGCTGTTTTATTAGCGGAAAGTGCTACCTATGTTCTCTATTCTTATGTTTTTCAAATGCCCTACCACCTGCACCCGGGAGTTTGGTTTGGTATGACTGTTATCGCAATGGGTTTGATTTGTGGTTTGGGTTTGATGCTGGTGAATAAAATTTTTGTTCAATCAGCTCATTCCTTATTGAATCAGTTTTCTGAGTAGTCTTTGTGTACTGTATTTGTATATAGCTTTCGCTTAAATTGAATGCTGGGGCAAATACTTGATTGGATTCATGAGTTTAATCTTTCAGCTTTTGCCAGGCAGGATGTTTTTTGAGCAACGCCATTGCCTGGCCTAATAGTGTTTTTCCTGGTTCAGTTAAAGGCCAGGTTGAAGCACCTGATGGGTGAGGAAGGGAAATTACATCACATTGATGATTATTTATCGTGATGATTTGTTTTTGGCCAATGACTTCGTCCAGTTTTTTTACCGACATAAATTGATTAATTGCTAATTTTCCAACCAAGATAATGAGTTCTGGCTTGAGAAGTTCAATTTCGCCTTCCAGCCATTGTGAGCAGAGCTTAATTTCATTCTTGTCTGGTACTCTATCGCCATGAGCTATTGGCTTTTTAGAAGAAGAGGTCTTTGTTGATGTTTGTTTTTTCCCTGGGTAGCAACGACAAATAGCAGACATATAAACGCTTTGACGAAATTGTGTTTCATTCATATCAATTTGTTCAAACCAGGAAAATAATTTTTTTCCTGCAGTCCATGCAAAAGGACGAAGAACTTCAATTTCTTTAAATCCAGGTGCCTGGCCAATGAGCATTACTTTTGACTCTATTGCTAAGCCATGAATTGGCGGGCCAAACATTTGTGGACATAGAGTGCATTTTTCTAATTCTGTTTGATGCTTCTGAAGTTGAACTTTAAGTGAATTATTCTGCACGGTTTTATTTCTATGCTTAGCTTTAAAATGATATTAAGTTATGATTTTGGGCTTGGGTGCCAGAAATGGTGCGCCCGAGACTTCGAACGTCCGGCCTCTGCCTCCGGAGGGCGTTCTAATAAATCGGTATTAATTGTCTTAATTCTATATAATACAATGGTATAAGTCAAATTTATGTTGATTTTCTTTGTGCTGTAGTTCTTTTAATGTTGATTGAAGTTATAATTTATTGGCACAAAAGTTCGTTTTATGAATTTCTAAAATTGACAGTAACCCTGGATTTGCTAAAATCATTACATGAGCAAAAAATATAATCAACTATTGAGACAGGTTTCTCTGAGTCAGATTTCTGGATATCACTCAACGGTGGTTGCTACTGTTAAGATTCTGGCAAGACAAAGCTTTACAAGTCGTCTGGATGTCTTATCTGAGGAGGCAATTTTTCAGTTACTTAACTTGCACCCCATTGGTTTAGTAAAACAAAAAAAAGATCAATATTTTGTGATTTCTGGTTTTAGAGCATATCAGATGGCTTTGGGACTTGTCGATGAAAACACGAAATTGCCAGCACATATTTATAGTCTTACGGATAAAGAAATTTTTGAAATGGCCCAGACTGATGTCCTTGGCTCTGTGCTTTTGCATAGTTTGGGGAGCAAATCAGTTTCGCAGATTGAAGTAATAAAAAAACATATTGGTCTGGATGCGACAACCAAGATTGCTCCAGGGCTTAATTCTTCCCGTGCAGTCACTCGATTTGAGAAGTTGAAGTGATTGAAACAGCGAAAATCATAAATCAACTCCCCATCAGCAACGGCCATAAATCGTTGCTGCCGGATTATATGCAGTTTATTCAGGCACCGGATTCACTCAAAGCACTGGTGGGTGTATCACAA
This sequence comes from Gammaproteobacteria bacterium, assembly GCA_016744395.1. Lineage (GTDB taxonomy): Bacteria > Pseudomonadota > Gammaproteobacteria > GRL18 > GRL18 > GRL18. The sequence continues at coordinate 17,361 of JADGEK010000046.1, forward strand.
GTTTATTTGAAACTCATTGCTCTTGAGGGATTTGATGAGTTTCCCTATGACAAAGCAAGAAAATTTAAAGAATTAGCAGAAAAACTTGTTGATTCAGATAAAGAAATACAACATGTCCTGCCCAAAGTTGCAGCAAATCGAGAACAAAAAGCAACTACCGCACTTCATGGGGAAATGTCACACCACCCAGCCTACACTCTATTTTATTATGAAAATAATGTAAATCCCATTGCACTAAGGCGTTTTCAACAAGCGATGCTCACAGGTATTAATCTGCCTAAAGAGCACTACCGATTTAAACCATCTGATTTCAGTAACTTCGGGCTGGCCATTCGGGAACTGACAGATGTGCATGAAGGACAGGAGTGGCTAAAGGAGATTGAACAGAGTGAACTGAGTTCTTTGCAAAAAGTTCGGATTGTGGTAGAGCTTTTAATTGATCGGCTGAATTTAGTGGGATCTGAACATAAATCTGAATCTAAACGGTTGGAGCGTCTAATAAAGCAGTTAACCTGCTCTCATCTGTTTCTTGATGTTGCATCAGGTTACTCAGTCATAAGAAGAAAAGGGGGGAGAGCAGCAGCTGCAAAAATAAGAGAATCACTCGGAATCAGAGGCATAAGCTCAATTAATCCAGGTGAATATTGTGAACTAAAGGTTCTTGGTGATTTGGATGATGATAGTGAACATCCAGCAATTTATTCCATTGTCAAAACTCCAAAAAAAAAGAAAATACTAGATGAATTGGAAGATATGGGTGTAGATCCCAAAGAAATAGAAGATCCTTATGAATTTATCTTTGTCAGATATCAGGATGTCCCCGCCTATGCACAAGCATTTAATGATGCTCTGAGGGCACGTGGTGCAGCAAAAAGAATGGAATTACAGAATCAGTTTCTGCCAATGAGTACTCAAATGCTCAACGATCAGGATTTGATCATATTTAGTCAATCCTTAAAAAAATGGAGCATAGAAAGACAAAATAAAAAGATTTCTCTCTTGCTAAGGTGCCTTTTTGTGACTAGTAGTAATATTAATCGAGTAATAAAATTACAAATTATAATAGAGGGAAGAGATTTCTACTCTTCAGAAGAAAGTCTGGGTTATGATCTGGATAGTCGAGAATGGTTAATCCCGGTATTTTCTTTGGATTTAAAAACGAATTTTAATAAAAAAGCTCAGGAGCAATGTCGTTATTGTCATGAAAACTACTTCAGATTGCCTGATATGTTTAAATTTCATGAGCATCTTAAACAGATTTTTGACAATTCTGTACCAGAATATCCGTTCAAAGATATATCAAAAAAAGAAAAATATATTAGACAGTTATTATCGGATACTGGGAGTCGATTGACTTTATCAAGGTTAGAACGATACTTAACATTATTTGTAGCAGGTAAATATGAAGCTACACAGTCAACTTACTTATTTTCCAATTATCTGAGCACAAGCTCTGCACGCCGATTTTATACATCCCTCTCAGTAAATTATTATAGAAAACTGTACAAAAAAGCTTGCAATGAACTGGCAGCCATAGTGAGACCTGGATTTAGTTTACCTATGGTGAATGAAAATGAAAATAAAACCTATATTGGTGCCCGATACAGCCCTAAAATTGAACATGTAGAAACGGTTTTAAAAGAAATAGCACTGAAACTCGAAACGGCAAAGAAAATTATTGGTGATAGCCAAAATGCATGGATTGAATATCATAATTTATTCACAGTATTTTCAATATACGGCCAGGGATTTCTAACAGGTATACGTTCAGTTGAAAACCCATTTGTCGGGCCAGAAGCAATTCTTGAAGATCAAAACTGTGTGGTTTTCCGTGATAAAGACTCCGATGATCAATTTCATACTCGCATTGCTCCACTTCATCCTCTGACTAAAAATTTTTCTGATAACTATCAAAAACACCGTAATACTATATTGACACGCCTGGCAGCTATAAATCCTCTGGCGGTAATGGAATTAACAAAAAAAGAAAGACAATACAGTGATTTTGTCTTTTTTCTGACTACGGATGGACATTGGCACTCTGTCCGCCCAAAAATGTTAAAACAAAGGCTCAATAATCTTACTGAATTACCCATCAATTCAAACCGAAAACTTATTCGTAATTTTCTATTAGAGAACAAAGTATCTGTTCATGCTATTGACACCATCCTAGGACATGCAAGTCGAGGTGAGCCTTTCTGGGGAACCTGCTCTACAAGAAGTTTTAGGGATTTAAGTGATGAGATTAATAAAGCACTCACAAAACTATCAAATTCAATTGGATTAAAAGCTATTGAAGGGTTAAGTGTATGAGAATTGAAGATCTGGATCCTTTATTAGTAACTGTTGTTGGAGCAGTAGTTCCAAAGCTTTTAAAGGGAACAATGAAGCAGGGTGATGGCATAACAAAAGATGATTTTGAACAAATATTTTTCCGCCTATTAATCACAACAGATATTGCCACAGCTAATAAACACATCAAGCAACTGAATCAGTATCTTGTTTTGGTGGGTGCTGTCCACCATGATGAGAATCCGGGAATTTCAGTTGCACGCATTAAAAGACCACCAGCAAGAATTACCATTGATAGTATTGATGAGCTCCGTTTGTTAACTCAAATGGAAAAACTATTTTTTTCGTCTTTAGATGAACTATCTTCCGATCTAAAAAACAGACTGGGACAGCTACTCTTTTCAGCAATCAGGCACGGTGGATTGCTTCGTGTTACTCAAATTAGATTATTAATGAACTTGTTAAGTGAACCGCCCTGTCTTCTCAATGAGCATATTTGGTTTGAAATAGTAGAACATGAAAATCAAGAAGGTCAAATCTGGAATCCAGATCCTTTGACATTAGCTCTACTTTACAACTGGTATAAAGATGGAATGAATCATCTATGGCTGGAATCTTTAAAAAAAGATAAGTCTCATCCTCAATGGATTAATACGATCAATTGCTTTTTTGCTTGCCATGGACTAAAAGGCAATAAAATGCAGCAAAAAAAATTGCTCAATACAATAAATGCTAGATTGAGTCTGGAAATCCCCCCAATTCTTGTTGATTGTGCACATGGCATTCATGATGCCAGAACTCTCCATCCGAGTGTTTATTTACGTTTGATTACTTCTAAAACTCCCATTACCAAAGTGAGTGAAGTCGATTATTCAACTCAATTAAAAAAACAGGAAAATATTCAAACCGTTGATACCTATTCAAAAATAGGCTCGGGAGATACAAAACTTCTACTTATAACTGGTCAGTTGCTTAGGAGTGCATACCCAAGAGGAAGGATTTCTAAAGAAATTATGCAGCATATTGCTGATAAATCATCAAAATGCACACCAATTACAATTTATCTTTGTCGCTGGATCAGTGCTCGACTGACCCACTCGAATCGCTGGGGAAATCGATACGCTGCAAAATCATCTTATACCCGTCTACGATCAATAGCCAGGCGATTGATTGGTTGGCTTGGTTCAGAAGATCCTTCACAAATAGGCACACAAAAATTAACTGAAATCTATGAAGAAATTATTGATTCGGTTGACACTCCAAATCTGAGAGTCTCTATTGCAAAAAATTTAAGGGAATTCCAAGAATATCTAGAAGATGAGTTTGGTGTGGAACGCATTGAAAATGATGCCCCTTGGACGGGGTTTAGCAAAAATGGCAGTGCAGTTGATGCCAAAATCATATTACCGGAAGAGTACCACACTGCAATGAACTATTATCTCAGGCAAGTAGGAAAGACAAATAATCCTGTTGAAAAGAAACTATTAAAAGCAAAAATGCTACTACTTGCCCTGGGGTATCGTGCAGGAATGAGACGAAAAGAAGGTATCGGCTTGCGGATTAAAGATATTATGCATGAGGGAAAGTTAGAAATATTAGTCCGACCACATGATGAAAGGAAGTTGAAATCATTATCAGGTAACCGTAGAATTCCCATATCAGTATTATTTTCAAAAAAGGAACAAGAAATATTGATTTCATGGCTTGCAGAAAGAGAACAGCAGCAGGCAGAATCTGATGATTATCTTTTTTATATCCCTGAATTGAAGACTCCATTTATTAATGAATCACTAATTTTTAATCACATTCACTGGTTACTGCAAATAATAACGGGTGATCCAAAAGCACGATATCACCATCTCAGGCATAGTTTTGCCTCATGGAGATTCTGGAAATGGATGATTCCAAGATATCTTAACTATCAAAAACATTATGAAGGCATGGAGGTATATGATAATGAGCAAATAAACACTGAACGAAGAACTGTGCTTGGTATCCAAAAAGGTAACGAAGAATCACAAAAAGTAGCCTATGCCTTAGCCATGTCAATTGGACACTCTGGTCCATCCATGACACTTAATCATTATGTGCACAGTGAACATTGGATGCGGGAAATAGAATTTAGAAGGCTCTCCCCAATACTCAGCTCAAAAACACTGGCAAACCTGGCTAATATTTCAGCCAGACAAGTGCAAAAAATGGCTAAAGAAGAGAATCAGATCACTGCAGATTTAATGCGAGAAAGATTCATTCGTAAACTAAAATCCATTGCATCCAGGCCAGATGTGAGTGGCTGGAAAAGAGCATCAGATAAAGTTATCCCAGCCTACAAACGTGAAGTGGGTAATGTCAGATTAAAAGAAATAGATCTTTGGGAAGCTGTACAAAGGTATAGCTATCAAAGAATATCCTTATCAGAGCTGGAAGAACGTTATTGTATTGATGCAGAAGAAATCAATCAAGTGATTGACAGAGCAAAAGTTATCTCCCAGATGAAATATCCCGGTTCAGGCCATAATACTTATAGACATCAACTGCCAGAATGGCAGGATTTACCAGATCCTCCTATTGTCTTTCAATATCCCCATCAGAATCGTCATCTTGAACAAGTTGAATCAGCTTTTAAATCGTATGATAACTTATCAGAATCAAGAAAAAAATTAATACAATGGGGATTGGGATATTTTTTATCAAACTCATCTGTCAGAAAATCAGAAATTCAGTTCCACAATAAAAAAGAACTGCGCCGATTTTTAAGAGTGGTTAAAGAACTGGATTATTTTGTTAAAACTCAACATAAAGACATATCTAGAGTCAGGTTAATACATTTTTCATCAGAAGCACGAAATAGTAATTTAAGACGAAAGCAATGGGGATTTTGGGAAAAAGGCTTAAAGTTGAAAAAATATCAAAAAAAATTAATGGTTAAAGAATCAGCAACAAAAACCAATGGCTATATCGGCTTGCAAGTAATCTCTTTAGCACCTGTGACGAAGGAGCAAAGAGAGAACAAAGGTAAAAGGCAGAGTGATTGGGGATTTAGGTTGAGCTTATATATTCTTGCTTTAGTGCATGGTTGGAGTTCGCCCGAAACGACCGATTGATTTTTTCTGTACATTTTTTTAGGATGTTGCGAGGCTGTAAAACAAACTGTGTAACTGCCCGTTCTATAGTATGAGGAGCTATCTGCTCCGCTAAGCTGTACGTTAATACTGACTATTAAGGATTTCATCTAAAATATTTGTCAGTTCTAAAGTGTACTTTTCAGTAATATCATGGCTGTACATTGTTAAATCAGGCTCATTTTCAAGCACCCAACTTGTTATTGCATGATAATTGTCTGGATCTGAACCATCAGCTAGAATTGTGGTTAACTCTTTTGCATTTGGATCGATACGTAATCTAAAAATAATTCCAGAAGCAACCTTTTGGCAATTTTGTCTTACCAAATCCTGTCTGAAACTTTGCTCAACCTTTTCAACAATAGAAGCCAGTTTTTTATTTTTTGTATTATACGATAGATACTGATTATTTGTTTTCATTGTATTGTCCTTCTAAAGAAATAAATCAGATGTTATGATTTATTTCTTTAATTATTTCGAATTGATTTGTTAGTATTAGCAAAATCTAAGTTTTAAAATAGCCACTTGCTAATATCTATAATTAGGATTAATTTTCCGAGTGACTCCAATCCATGCCGCCAGATAAATAAAAATATGCTGGCGATTATGGAATCCTCTTTTTTTCTATTATTCATAAGTCACCTTCACCAAAATTATTGGATTGATTTTTTCATAGAACTGGAATAATTTTGGTCCATGGAAAATCACATGCTCAAAACCCGAAGCAATAATAATGCTGATAAGTTCAATGTAAGCTAATAATTTCTTAATCATCGATATTCTCCTTATTATTATTCAGTAGATTGGCGGTGAGTAAATTTTCAAATGCTGAACCATCCTGTCGAGTTAAGTTAGGAACATAGCGACTATAAACTCTGAATAGCATCTCTGTATTAGAGTGTCCCATCTGCCTGGCGATCCACTCAGGGCTTTCACCACTGCCAAGCCAAAGTGTGGCAGCAGTATGTCTTGTTTGGTATGGGACTCTTTTTCTCAAACCAAGATGTGCCAATAATGGGTACCAGACTCTTTTAGTCACATTGTTATGACAAAGAGCAGTTCCAGTTGTTGTTACAAATACATAATCTTCATCGTTGCCAACTGTTGCCTTAAACTGATTTTTTAGTGCAGAATAAACCGGCTTAGACATATCTATTTCGCGTTGACTACCATCATTTTTAGTATATTCAACTCGATTCTTGACAATGGTTTCTCTCACAAGAATCTGACGTCGTTCAAAATCAACATACTTCCACTTTAGCCCATCAATTTCTGCTGGTCTCATTGCTGTAAAAAAACGTACAGTATAATAGTCTCTGAAATCAGCTCTGACATTACTGAGAATGAGATTGATTTCATTCAAGGTAAATGGATCAACATTACTTTTGGGTACTTTTAATGGTTTTATACTATGAAAAGGTGTAGTAAAATTGTACCGATCGGCGGCCTCATTCAAGATCATTCTTAAGACTTTCATATGTCTATTGATTCGATCTGCGGATAAACTCTTGCCATTTTTGCGTGTCACTTTGCCGAGCGTTGCGCGAAATTGCAATAAATCCGATTTTTTGATGCTGTCGATCACCCTTTCACCAAATGTATCCATTATTCTGGAATTTAATACCTGAGAAATTGTTTCCTGATATGAAATTCGCCAGGTCACCTTCATCTCGTCATACCAAATTTGAGAAAAATCTCTAAATATTGGTTTTTTATCACCTTTGCTTTCCATAAGTCGTACTGAAATTTCTTCAAACTTAGTTGCATTATTACTTTCTGGAAAATAAGTACGGTAATTAAATGTTCCAAGAGTGATTTCAGCCTCAACTGTATCAAGAAGATTTTTCAGTCTTTTTTTATTGGCTGGGGTATCATCCAGTAATGTCTGTTCTCTGCAACGTTTCCCTTTATAGCGAAAATCCAAAAACAATTTTCCATTTTCTTTTCTTGCCCGAATGCTACCCATTAATTGTTCCTCCATTAGCCATTGGGATTGAGAGTGCTGATTGAGAATGCTTAAGCATCTCTTTCTCAATAACCTCCCAGATGTATAAAATTTTTCGACCATTGAAAGGCCGTATGTAGTGAAGCCCCTCAAGCAGAACAGAGTCTTTCAAACGATCACGGATAGTTCGTGGATCGTATTTGATTCTTTCAGAAAGTTCTTCAGTAGTTAAATATGTATTTGACATGACAATCACCTTAAAATTTAATGTGTACCGTATATGGTGTAAATGCACCATAAAGTGATATTAACACACCATAATTGTATGTCAAGAACTTTTTTACCATATATGGTGCATAAGTAGAGTTTATGGTATTATCTCACCATTGAAATTGATGTTTATGGAGTTATCAGATGATCAGATTTTTACTAAAAGAGCGTATTGCTGATAAAGAATTTAATGAAAAGCGTAAAGTAACTCTGGATGAGGTTTCTAAAGCCACAGGAATCAGTAGAAATACCATTTCCAGGATTGTAAATACGTATGGCTATAACTCATCTACAGATGCACTAGATAAACTGTGTAATTATTTTCAGTGTGATCTTTCAGGTATTGCTGAGCATATTAAGGATGAAGAGCAAAGTAGCTGAAGTAAATAATTAACCATACTTACAATTTATAGCGTAAATTTTCCAGCCTTCTCCACTCTATATAGTATGAGATTAAAAGTCTCAATTCTAAAGACTGTAAATACCATTTCACTTTGTGATATTTACAATCTAATTTAAATCTTGGAAAAGGATAATATAAATGAGTTCAGAAATTCATTGCTTGAAAAATAGTGATAAGACTGAAATGGAGTCGCTGGAGTGCTTGAATATTAAAAAAATTGTAAAAAGGATGAACAAAAGACTGGGCTGGGAAGTTCGAGAAGCAGGAGATGGGCATAAACAAGATAAAGGAATGTATATTTCTTTTACTGTCCCTGAATATATGCCCGTGATCATTGAAAATGCTAATACTTGATTTTCTCTCTTAAGGGGATCAGACTATAGTAATGAAAAGAATCAACCTGAAAGCAGAGCAAATAGCATATTTGGAATCACGCCATAAATAAGCCCGTGATAGCAGAGAAAGTGATCGTATTAAAGCGGTTCTTTTATGTAATGAAGGTTGGAAAGTGCCAATGATTGCTCAGGCATTGAGAATACATGAAACCAGTGTTATTCGTTATATCAATGACTACCTTAAAAAAGAAAAACTGTTGCCAGAAAATGGTGGTTCATTGAGCCAGTTAAATGAAGAACAAACACAACAACTTATTGCTCACCTGATTGAACACACCTATCCTGACACAGGGGGTCCACATCAAATAGATATTATTTTCTATATTAAACAGATAGGGTCAATTGAATTTAGCGTACCAGGGATAAATAAGTGGTTTCATAAAAATGGTTTCAGTTATAAAAAACCAAAAAATATGCCCTATAAAGTTGATTTGGACAAACAGGAAGAGTTTAAAAAAAGCGACGAAGAATTAAAGTTCAATTTGGTAAAGGATGAATCCACATACTTTATGGATACAGTCCATCCAACACAAGCGACAAAAATAGGTTCTGGAGATGAAATTCTAATTGATTATGGACCTTCATACTGGGAAGCCAAAGAACACAATGGATCATATATTTAATTACTCCTCTTATTAATTTTTAATGTTAGTTGGAATTGGTTAACAATATCAGCTATCCAATAAAATTCTGGTGCACAATTTTACGATGAATCATGGTCACGTTTTTGGAATAGAATTTTTTAGTTGAAACTTGAAAAAATGCTATTTATGGATGGGCACTAATTAAAGTTACTTATTCTTAGTGTTTCTACAAAAATTGAAATAAGATCATCTGTTTTTATCCATTCATAGTCAGGTGAATAATTTATTTAATCTCGGATGACATTTAATGAAAGCGAAACACTATCGACTGTTTTGTGAGTGAGCTTTAAATGAATGGACTGAGATTTCTTGCGACTGAAATTAATGCGTCAGGGTATTTCTGGAAAGCGGGAAATAAGTTGACGATAACTGAATTATTTCAAACACCAAATGCAGCCTGAAGTAAGAATTTCCAACTATTGGGAATTGATTGGATGATAAAAATAGGTTGACAATCTCCACCCTAACTATTCACATTGCTTTATTTCTGACAAACCCCAATCTTCATTGTCGTATTTGCTACAATTCATTTTTCATATAAAACAGTCGCTTACATAAATGGCATACTGTTTGCTCTATACCTCTATATAGAAAATTCAATCTAAACAGAGATGCCAAACCATGAAGCAAAAAGACATCGCTGCTCTTCTGGATGAGCCAGCTTGCGCCCACAACAAAAAATCAAAATCTGGCTGTGCCAAGCCTAAACCAGGTGCGGCCGCTGGCGGTTGTGCTTTTGATGGAGCACAAATAGCCTTATTACCCATTGCTGATGTCGCCCATATTGTTCATGGCTCAATTGCCTGTGCTGGAAGCTCATGGGATAACCGTGGAACTCGTTCAAGTGGTTCACGTCTTTTCCGTATTGGTATGACAACCGACATGACTGAACAGGATGTCATCATGGGCCGAGGTGAAAAACGTTTGTTTCATTCAATCAAACAGGCTGTTGAAAGCTATCATCCTGCGGCTGTATTTGTTTATAACACCTGTGTCCCCGCATTAATTGGTGATGATATCGAAGCGGTTTGTAAAGCAGCGGCTGAACGTTGGGGAACGCCAGTTGTTCCAATAGATGCCGCTGGATTTTATGGAACAAAAAATCTTGGTAACCGCATAGCGGGTGAGTCCATGGTGAAATATGTTTGTGGCACTCGAGAACCTGATGCACTGCCAGAATCAGTACAAAGTGAAACGAAAATAATACATGATGTCAATCTGATTGGCGAATATAACATTGCTGGAGAATTGTGGCATGTTTTGCCTTTGCTCGATGAATTGGGACTTCGGGTTTTGTGTACACTTTCGGGTGATGCCCGTTATCGTGAAGTGCAATCCATGCATCGCTCTGAAGCGAATATGATGGTTTGTTCTAAAGCTATGATCAATGTCGCTCGTAAACTACAGGACGCTTTTGACAGTCCGTGGTTTGAGGGTAGTTTTTATGGCGTAGGTGATGTATCTCAGGCATTACGGGATTTTGCCCGTCTGATTGATGATGCTGATTTGACTGAACGCACAGAGGCATTAATACAGCGTGAAGAAGCACTCATTAATGAAAAACTTTCACCCTGGCGAGAAAAATTAAAAGGCAAAAAAGTGTTGCTTTATACGGGGGGAGTGAAGTCTTGGTCAGTCATTGCGGCACTTCAGGATCTGGGTATGGAAGTGGTTGCGACTGGAACCAAAAAATCCACCGAAGATGATAAAGCACGTATTCGTGAATTAATGGGGCGCGATGCGGTCATGTTAGAAGATGGTAATCCCAGAGCCTTAATTAATATCGTACGAGAAAATGATGTTGATATCCTGATTGCCGGTGGTCGAAACATGTATACCGCACTGAAAGCACGGATCCCATTTCTGGACATTAATCAGGAACGTGAATTTGGCTATGCAGGGTATACCGGCATGGTGGAACTTGCTCGTCAGATGGTTCTGACCATTGAAAGCCCAATATGGTCTGCTGTCAGACAACCAGCAAGTTGGCACGTTGCCAGGGATAGTAAAGCCGTTGTCAATGAGGAAATAAACCATGCCTGAAATTTTAAAACGTAAAAAAGCACTTTCAGTGAGTCCTCTTAAAGCCAGTCAAACCATTGGCGCTGCTTTGGCTTTTCTAGGCTTTCATCGTTCCATACCAATGTTGCATGGCTCTCAGGGATGTACCGCATTTGGGAAAGTATTTTTCGTTCGTCATTTTCGTGAGCCAATTCCATTACAAACCACTGCTATGGATCAGGTATCTACGGTGATGGGATCAGAAGACAGTGTCATTCAAGGTTTAAAAACAATTGCTGAAAAGAACAATCCGTCCTTATTGGGAGTTCCCACAACAGGGCTTTCTGAAACTCAGGGCAGTGATATCAACATGGCCGTTAGAGAGTTTCGAAAAAAATATCCTCAATTTGATGCGATTCCAGTGGTGCCAGTATCAACGCCTGATTATAGCGGGTGTCTTGAAAGTGGTTTTGCCAAAGCATTAGAAGCCATTATAGATACGCTCGTTCCTCTAGCGGATGATGCTGGAACAATTCCCGGGAAACGACGTCGCCAGATTAATGTTCTTGTGGGTTCATTTCTCACGCCAGGCGATCTGGAAGAACTCAAAGATATCATCGAAGCATTTGGTTTACGCCCGGTATTAATTCCTGATCTATCCGATTCATTAGATGGTCATCTTGATTCTGATGATTTTTCACCATTGACTATCGGTGGTACGGATGTTTCTGAACTCTTTACGCTGGGAGATTCTGTAGCAACACTGGTTGTCGGCGACTCACTTCATAATGCGGCTGATAAACTAAAGCAGCGCACGGGTGTGGATGACTATCGTTTTGAGCATTTAATGGGACTTGAAGCAACTGATCGATTGATTCAGGCCTTACATGAAATATCTGGTGAACTAGTGCCTTATAAACTGGAGCGTCAACGAGCTCAACTACAGGATGCCATGCTGGATACCCATTTTATGCTGGGGATGGCACGTTTTGCAGTCGCTGGTGATCCTGACTTGCTGTTAGCCATGAGCCAGATGCTGGCTGGAGTGGGCGGCGAAATTGTCACTGCTGTTTCACCTGTCAATGCTCGTAGTCTGAAGCAAGTGATTGCTGATCGAGTAAAAATAGGTGATCTTGAAGATTTAGAACAAATGGCCAGTGACAAGAAAGCGGAGTTATTAATCACCAATTCACATGGCGTCGAAAGTGCACAGCGACTGGGAATACCTTTGTTGCGGGCAGGCTTTCCTCAATATGATACTTTAGGGGGATATCAGAAAAACTGGATTGCTTATCGAGGAGCAAGGCAGCTTCTGTTTGAACTGGCTAATATTTTACTAACACTCGAAAAAGGTGAAATTCATCCATACCAGTCAATTTATGCTCAGAAGACTGACTTTAGGGAGCATTTGATATGACCTTACAACGACGTTTGCAATTAGTTGGGTGCAATCAGGAGGAACAATGGATGAGTACTGCTCTGAAAGTTGCCTTTGCTACAACCGACATGAAACACGTCGATCAACATTTTGGCGCAGCCAAATCATTTGCTCTCTATGCCATTGATCGAGATAAACATTGTTTTATGGAAGCTGCTGAATTCGGTGATCTTTCAATGGATGGAAATGAGGATAAACTGGCCGAAAAAATTTCTGCTCTTGAAGGGTGTATTGCAGTATATAGTCAGGCAATCGGCGCCTCAGCAGTGAATCAACTTAAGGCAAAAAATATTCAACCTGTGAAGGTTTCACCGGGTGTCGGAATTATTGAGCTGTTGAATGCCCTGCAAGAAGAATTAATTCAGGGGCCCGGTAGTTGGCTGGCCAAAGCAATTGCCAGTACCCTACCTGCCAACCCATCTCGCTTTGATGAGATGGAAGATGAAGGCTGGGAGGAATAAGTTTGATGCTGGAAGAAATTGCACTGGTGATTAAATCCAGTCCGGAAAAACTTTGGGTAGAAACAGAAACCCGCAGCAGTTGTTCTCATTGTTCCAGCAGTAGTGGTTGTGGCACTTCGGTGTTGGCAAAGCTGTTTTCTGTCAAACGCAATCAACTGCAACTGGACAATAGTCTGGGGGCAAAAACAGGCGAACAAGTGATTATCGGCATGCCAGATGATCTGCTTGTCAGAGCTGCAATCTGGGCTTACCTGTTGCCGCTTCTTGCTATGATCTTTGTAACGATTATAGCCAGTGTTGCAGGGGCAGGAGATGGTTTGCAGAGTTTGATTGGGCTGTGTGGTCTGGTTATTGGATTTATATTCGTTCGTCGAGAAACCAATGGTGCGACTTCGCAACAGAACTTTAAACCCAGGTTATTACGTTTGGCAGATCAGGCTGAAGTTTTTGTTGATTTATTAAAAAAATAAATTTTATTGAATTAAGTTAAGGAACGAATTATGAGTGAAACAGAAGTAGTGATAAGTGGCGACGATCCGGTGATAAACACTGATTTCGCCAAAGAAATGATTCGTCAAATGCGTGCTGTTGACAGTTATGGTACTTATGATAATTGGTCAATTGCAAAGATACTTGACCCTTTTATATTAACCAAAGAAAGGAAACGAGAAATTCCAGTAGTTGGTGATCCGGATGAAATCGTTATGGCCCGAGTCAAAGCATTTTACAATGCAATTTCAGCAATGATTGAAAAAGAATGTGGTCAGATGGCTGTTCCCATGCTTAATCTGAGTCATGAAGGTTTTGGACGAGTCTTGATTTCAGTCGATAAACTCATTGTCGTGGATAAAATCCTTAGGGATGTTCATCGTTTTGGTTTTCCAACGTTATCAAAGATGAAAGACGAAGCCGATAAATTACTTTCAGTTGCAGTTGAAATTATAGGCCAACACCCGAAAGCTGCCGGTATGTAGAGGAGAATTTAAATGACCCCGGAAGAATTTAAAGCAATGCAAAAATCAGTAAGAAAGGCGAAACGTATTGCCACAGAAAAGGCGGGAGAAATGCATGATCTAGTGGAAGATCGATTACCAGCAGCCTTTGAAGAAATTCCTAAATTAGCTCAGGAAACTTATGATGCCTGTTTGGCATGGTCAAAAGCAGAGGCAGACTTTAATGATATTCAAAATAAACTCAGTTTAGGATATAAAGAATGAATGCGATCACTGGTTTGACACGAGGTGGAGAAATTTATACACCTGCATTTGTAATGGACATCAATCAGGCTGATTGCATTGGTTGCGGACGATGTTTTAAAGTCTGCCCTAGAGAAGTTTTTGATCTGATTGAACGCGAAGATGTCGATGAACTCATGGCTGACGATGATGACTATGGTGATGATGACTATGGCGATGATGACGATGATGGTTTCTCTGATGACGCTGCTATGGTCATGAGTTTGAAGAATGCGATGGACTGTATTGGTTGTGGTTCATGTGCCAGAATTTGTCCTAAAAATTGCTTCAGCCATGAAGCATTAAGTGTTTCTGCATAAGGAAAGTAACGATGCCAAAGCCTGAAAAACATGTTTTTGTTTGTGTTCAGAACAGACCACCTGGACATCCTCGTCCTTCCTGCTCGCAGAAAAATTGTGCCGAAATTGCCGAGGAGTTTTACTGGCACTTACAGCAACGTCAAGTGTTTGAAAAAATTCAAGTGACAACGACAGGCTGTTTGGGGCCTTGTAGTGAAGGTCCTTCAGTGCTGGTTTATCCTGAAGGCATTATGTATGGTGGTATTAAAAAAGAAGATGTGGCTACGATATTTGATGACCATCTGCTCAATGATAAACCAGTTGAACAATTAATGGTCTCCAGGGAGTTCTGGTAATGAATGTCCATACTCTTATTCATGAAGAAGTTCATTTTGGTTTTGGCCTGGCACCCGCGATCAATGCTAGCTTGCAATGGGCAGCAGTCATGGTCGCGTCAAAAAAAGAAGCCCTCAAAGCATTGCATGAAGCCAAACGTTCAGCACCTGATCAACTGGAAGTTTTGATTGCGCTGTACAAGTTTTATTTTTACCAGGGTGAAATTGAACAGGCTGAAGATCTGGTCTTTCAAACTCTGATAAAAGCGTCACTACAGGGTGGATTTAGTCACAAGTGGGAGACTTTAACAACTGAATGTGCAGACTGGAATACCATAAGAGGTCCTGAAAGAATATTTCTTTATAGCCTCAAAGCATTGGCTTTTATCCGTTTGAGACAGGAAGATCTGCGTAACTCTGCAGCAATACTTGATGTTTTAGAACGACTGGATCCCAATGATCAGGTTGGGGCGGATGTTATCCGTAGTCTGTATGATGCGATACAGGCAGAAAATGAAAATGAAAATGAAAATGAATGATCAAGTAGATGAATATTTTAATAGCATTAGTGATCTTGCTGATGAAATATTGACTCAGTTGCAAAAAGAAGTGATCAAACTAGGTTTTGCCTCGGATGCTTTAATTCTCAAGCAACCAGAAGAGGCTATCTATCGACTGGAAAAAGATCCCTATAACGGCCAAGATTGCCTGATAGGTGATTGGCGAGATGATAAAGGAACTAAAACTGGTTCATTACAATTCAACTCTGAAGGTATTTTTTTTGTCGAGCAGGATATTATTCAGCCTCATCCCACTGACAAACGCTGGTTTGTAGAAGCCGTGAATGCCTGGGGAACCAAAAAGGAAATCAAGTCAGAAGCTCGTCTGATCGCCAACATGGAATAAACAATGACTTATCGAGTTATTTTCTACCATAAACAATCAACCAGTGCCCGCTTACGTTTTCTCAAATTTCAATATGAAAGTATCTGTGCACCAGAGCCGTTGCCAAAATTATCTCAAATTGTTGAATATCACTCAAACTCTTTAATACATCCTGCTTCAGTTTTATCTCAGATGGAA
>JADGEK010000209.1 GCA_016744395.1 Gammaproteobacteria bacterium
ATGCAGCCATCAGTAATAGTGTCCCAATAAGCATGTATAATGCTTTCATTAATCGTTTTCCTTAAGCCTCTGCAGCAGAGTTTATATCCGCTTTATTCTAGATAAGTAAACTGAATGTCTGCCAAATTTTCTCTGTTAAATTCTTATTTGAGTATACCATTATTGGTCTAATTCATACTAATGGTAGAGGTCTTGTATGCAACATCTCTACGCCCTCTATATTATTCACTACTGATTATAAAAGTTGCTTAAGGTCGTTTTGTTGTATTGTGACTTTAAAAAACTATAATAATAACTGTCTTTAGAGCGTTTTCTCATTTATTTATCAAAATTTAATGGAGTGCAATATGTTAAAAATTGTTACTATGACCGCATGTGTCCTAGCTCTTGCTTTATCATCAAGTGTTTTTTCAGGGCCCAATAAGAATGCCTACAAAAATGCGAATGACAACGCCTCATTTAAAGATGGCAAGCGCAATGATGATCGATATGGTGATAAGGACAGAGATGACTATAGGGATAGGCTCCGTGATGAATATGACGAAAATAATTATGATAAAAAAGGAAAAAAACATAAAAAAGCTAAAAAGAATAAGTAAGTCTGGCGTCAGAATTTGATTATGAATAGTCGTTGCTCTGGCTTTTGGGGATAGATTTTAGAGTCTTCAAAAATCAGACAATGGCTATTTCTTTAATTTTTTATCACATCTCACGATTTGTTTCTTTTGTTATGAAATCTTCACATCCCTGGCAAGATTCGCCATAACCAATTCGTTCATATTCAGCAATCACTTGAGCACCAAACAATAAAATGATTGCACCGACTTCAAGAAATAATAGGATAACAATGGCAGAGGTTAAAGAGCCATAGACAACGTTGACCATTGAAAGTGTTGAGAAATACCAGACTAAAATATGGCGAGCAATTTCCCATAAAAATGTGGCACTAATGCTGCCGATTAAGGCGTGTTTAAAACTGAGTTTACCAACGGGCATCACCATATAGATGGATGTGAGCATCAGAACCAATCCTGTTACACCTAGAATATAAAAAACTGATTTTGTTATGCCGCCTAAATTCCAACTCCAAAAGAAAAGACTGATCGTTTCACCTTCCCATACTTGTAAGATGCCACTAATGGTTGTGATCATTAACATGCCTAAACCCAGAACAATAATGTAGCAATAGGGGATAATGGCTGAAATCAAAAAATGTCTACGATGAATATTGACTCGATGGAAGAAAATAATGGACATGGTATTTTCCAGAACGGTAAATGTCATCGAACTAAAGAATAATAAAATAAGCAACAATACCCAACCAATGTGTTTCTGTGTAGTAAAACGTGTAATTTGCTCAATAAAAATGGATGCCTGGCCAGGTAAGACCAAATTAATGTATTCGCTGGTGATTCGTAATAGCTGATGTGGTTCAACGACATAGGATAGGCAGATAAGTATTAGGGAAAATAAAGGAATAATCGATAACAAGGTGTAATAAGCGACTGCTCCAGAAAGTAATAAACCTTGATTGGCCTGAAAGCTTCTTATCACCTGTTTTATAAAACACAGGGGGTTATGAAGAATTTTTTTCCCTGGGCTTTGCCATTGTTTCATTCTATTTATTCACCACCATCGAATTCCCCGC
>JADGEK010000156.1 GCA_016744395.1 Gammaproteobacteria bacterium
TATTTCAGTTGCGCCGTCAGGTTTATCGCTGGCTCATGATAAACCAGCAAATATCATAAATACAACTAAGTTAAGTTGCACTTATGAGTTGAATCTAAGTTGTTCAATAATTGATTTTTTTTGATTAATACTTGAAGTTAGTTAGTCCAAATTACGTATTATCCGAAGTGCTTCACGTATCATTACGAGCAGATTATATAACTATTTCCTTTAAACTTTACCCATACTTAATAAAAATATTAAGACAAATAGACAAAGGAATATAATCATGAAAACTTCAATCTTAAAATCAGTATTTATAGCGACTCTTTTTACTTCTATTGCTTTTTCAGCAACTACCCAGGCAAATGATGCTTTATCAAGCCTCATTTATGAAGAATCTTCAAATATTTTCAGCGAAGTGAATATTAAGAGCAGTACTCAAGTGGGTATTGTAAGCTATGGTGATGATGCAAATACTAATGCAGTCTGGAGCTCAGAATATGAGCAGTATGTCAATCCAGCGGATTTTCAACAAGAAGTTGCAAGTATTCGTGATGCTAATGAATATATGGGCCGCAATCCTTCAGCTGCAAAGAGAATGAAAGGCCGTGAAATCTTTGTTTATAATACTGTTGCTGGCGAGTACCACTTACAGTAAATACCTAAAAAAATGAATTCTACGGGGTAAACTTTATTTGCCCCGTAGATATTTAATTCATTTATAAACTTTTAAATCCTACCCCAATTTCAATTTCTCAGCTCATCTGTTTGCCATAATTAAATTAAGCCAATAGTGATGGCGATTAACCATAAAATAGCTGCGAATAATGTAATCGTGACTGTTGTTTCATTCATGATATTTCCCCCTGATTTTAAATCAACTCTATCAGGGGATTATGACGTGGGTATGACAAACTAGTTTGTTATAAGCCTATATTGATAATTAACGGGCTAAAAAATAAGCTTGAAGCTGGAGAGTAATAGTAAAAAAATATAAGGAAATGCAATGGTTGGTCTTATGGCCTGTCGCAAGTATTCATTGATCAGAGTAATATTAGATGGGCGATTTAATAAATACAGGCTATTAAACTGGTAGGCTTTTTCAGCCTCATTGGCTGATGAATTCTCATTCGCGATGACTTTTTCAAGTTGCAATAAACGGGTTTCTATACGAGATTGAAATGTTTTCCATATGGCATCCTGAACCCATAAAATTATTAATAAGATGAGAATAAAAATGGTGAGTGTATTTAGGATAAAGGCGATACTCAACAAGGTAATAGCAAATAATTTGATGGCCAGTGAATATTTCTCATAACTATCAAATTGATTTTGTAAAAGACGCCATTCGTCAGTGAAGTCAGATTTTTGCATGATTATCTATACTCTTGTGAAGTCGGTATTGGTGAAGTAAGTACTGTTGAAACAAAACTTTTTATAATAAAATGTGGTGAACAATAAAGTGTCAGAGAGTAACATATTTACAGTTTATTGTGTTGGTTGGTCTCATTAAATTGTTTTTATAGAATATTGAGCTTTGATGTATTTTTAGCTCATTTTTAAATTTTGCTTGTTTTTGCGCAAATTGTTATGGTCTTTGCACAAAATGGTAAGAAATTTTGTGCATTTTGAACTACTATTCCTGTTAGGAACTGTATTAGTTGGATAATTCCTGAGGGGGAATCGTTATGAATGGCATAAATACTTGTGTCTTTATTGTGCCTGAGCAACTGGATTGTGATGTATTACTGAGTTACCAAGAACAATGCTCTGAGGTATCGGATGACAAACAAATTATTGTTGATTTTAAAAATATCAAACAGGTTGACTATGTTTTTTTGCACACATTAGTTTCCATGAGAACGTGTTTTTCTTCATGTAACAATGAAATCCGATTTATCAATTATTCAAGTGAAGTGAAAGAACTATTTGATGAAGTTCATCTCAAATCATTTCTTGATATCACCAATTTGATTCATTGAGTTGATAGCACTTCAAGCTTTTGCTGCTCAATGAAAGGCCGCACAGTCTCCCACTCATTTTCTAATTCGTATTTATCCCTTAACCGTTTGAGTGAACGCTCAGTCATTACATGATAGGTACCATTAACGTAAAGTGTACCTGCTTCATTTGGATGTTCCATAACCAGTTGAGTACTCTCACCTGGCGAAAGACGATTGTCTGATAGGACAAACATAATGGGCTGCCAGACAACCTGTCTTTTAAATTCAATGGATTCAAGTGGTGTTTTATTGCCCTGTTGATCAATCCAGAAAAAGTCCAAAATGATGAAGCGATCAGTGTCTCCTGTTGGAGCTTTATGCCCAGCACCACTATTGGTTATGCTAATGATTAAGTTATGCTCACTCTTTACGGCTTTAAAAGTGAAAACTTTTTGCAGTTGAGTCGTGGAATACGCACCAGGCCATAAATGTTTTCTTCCTTCTCTTGCGGGGTACCCAGCCATTAAAGGACGAGTGACAGCAGGCATGTGGCAGTCCTGACAAACATAACCCTTTGCTGACCATATCCCTGTCTCGGATTCCATGCCTGTACTGCAAATCCCTTCATTCATTAAGGAAAAATCTTTACTGGGCACTTCATGACATTGCTTACAAAGGCTTTTTTTAAGAAATTTTTCATCATACGCAACTGGATGCGGTGCATCCAGTGCCTTTTTACGATAAGGTCCTAAAATAATGCCGTTTTTTACATGGCAGGCTGCACAAGTGACCCCTTCTTTTTGTAACTCTGCATCGAACTTTGGGTTGGGTGTTGTTTTCAGATCATCAAAATGACCTGATTCAGAAGTCAGAATAATAGGAGATTGATTTTCCAACGGCGTGTGACAAACGGAACAAGTGGGGTCGCCTTTATCTTTTTTTAAATAGGCTGTAAAAAAAGGGTCAATAAATGCTTTTGAATGGAGTGATGTTTGCCATTCTTTATAAATTTCAATATGACAAGTCCCGCAGTCTTTTGCTTTTAAGGAGATTGAACCCGCAGGGATTTCCTGATGTGGAATGTATTGAGCTGTTTTATTTGATAGCTCATAAATTCCTTTAGGATTTAAAAAATAAAGAATTACCAGTGCTAATAATATTAAAATAGCAATTATAGTGCTTGGTTTTTTCATTAATTCTATCTTATTCTCAATGGCTTAGTTAGTTCTGAACAGGTTGTTATTATAACTGGATTCATGCTGCAGAGCATGAATTATGAATTGGGCAATATTTATTCGTAGCTCATGAGTGGCCCAGGATATCTGTCAGGTTGATGTCTATCTTGCATGAAAGATAGACAAAGCTTTATTGACTAGAAATGAGTATCGCTATTGTAGAAACCATGCCTTGTCTCTACTCACTCTTTTTTCGGCGTGATGAAAGAACAGGCTTTAAACGTTCGGCCATATTTTTGAGCAACTCTTCGGTGGTTTGCCAGTCAATGCAAGCATCGGTGACTGAAACACCATATTCCAATTGGCTCAAATCATCAGGAATTGACTGATTGCCTTTATTTAAATGGCTTTCCAACATAATACCAATGATGGAAGTATTTCCCTCAAGAATTTGTTGAACCACATCATTGGCAACAAGTGGTTGTAATTCAGGTTGCTTGGATGAATTACCATGACTGCAGTCCACCATCAGGTTATTGGGTAAGCCTGCATCATTCAGAGCTTTTTCGCCTAAAGCAATACTGACGGAATCATAATTGATGGTTTTGCCACCTCGTAAAATAATATGCCCACATGAATTCCCGCGGGTCTGTAATTGTACGACCTGACCTTGTTGATTGATGCCTAAGAAGTGATGTGGTGCTGACACTGAATGCAAAGCATTGATTGCTACGCCCAGGTTGCCATCGGTGCCATTTTTAAAACCGACAGGTGTTGAGAGGCCACTGGCCATTTCTCGATGAGTTTGTGATTCAGTGGTTCTTGCTCCGACTGCGGTCCAGGAAAATAAGTCAGACAAATATTGTGGAGTGACAGGATCAAGCGCTTCAGTGCCGACAGGCAGACCCAGCTCAGCCATCCAAAGTAACAGTTCTCGTGCTTGCAGTAGACCCGCCTGAACATTAAAACTGCCATTCAAGTCGGGGTCATTGATCATGCCTTTCCAACCCACAGTTGTTCTGGGCTTTTCAAAATAAATTCTCATGACAATCAGCAGTGAGTCACTGACTTCGTCACTCAAAGCCTTTAACTTTAGTGCATATTCCTTTGCAGATTTAATGTCATGAATAGAGCAAGGGCCAGTGACCACAATTAGGCGATGATCGTCACCTTTGAGGATATTTCGAATTTCCTGGCGACCTTGAAGCACTGTTTTCTCAGTATTTTCAGTAAAAGGGAGCTGCTTTTTTAGCTCACTGGGTGGTATCAATATTTTTTCGGCAACAATATTGGTATTATCGATGCTGGTGTTGTCAATTGTATTTGTGCTCATAGGTAAACCTGCAAATAGTAACGTTTATTCAATATATTATCCTAAGAAAATACCTTTCTTTGCAAGAAAAATCTAATCTTAAAATAGGTGAGGCATGGTTTATGTCACGATAATAATGCGCAAGGCATCGAGCCTGGGTTTGACAGAGTTAAAAATACTGTCGAGAGATTGTTTTTGTTGTTCATAATATTCAACTTCTTCTTCACGAATATTAGGGTTTACCTGTGCCAATGCTTTAAGGCGATCAGTTTCATTACTCAAGGTTTTCTGGCTTGCTTCTCTGGCTGATTCTAAAATAGAAGGTGCTTGTCCCAGGCAATGTGCTTCAGCTTGTGAAATCATCTGATGTAAAGCTTCATCTTTTGCTTTGATGATTTGCTGAGCGATTTGGCGTTTAATTTTTTCTGTACTAATGATGTCATCATGAGCAATGACTTTGGTTATATCTTGTCCTTGTTCATTCACAAGGACTCGAATGATTGTGGGGGGTAAATAACGATCAGCCTGCAGTATTTCATGTGCTGTTGTTTCCAGAATAAATAAACACTCGAGTAATAATGTACCTGGTCTTATTGCAATTTGGAGGTGAGTGCTATCAAGTGTTGTAATTGCAGTATTACCCATTTCACTGCTATTAATCATATCCATGGCTGTTTTAACCATAGGATGTTCCCAGGTGAAAAAATGGATGTCTTCGTTTGAAAGAGCAACATCACGCTCATAGGTGAGTGTTAGCCCATCATCAGGCAAGCCTGGGAATTGGTGTATCATGTGCTCACCTGGAGAAATGATGTAGCAATGCTCACTGTGATCGGAGTGTTCAATACCCAGCGCATTGAAAAGATCTTCCATATAGTGGCGTAAAGGTTGGCTTTGTTCAGAGTGCTCTGCGAGCAATTTTAATTGCTCTGCTTCAGGTTGACGGCAGGAATTGTATTCTAATAGACGATCTCGACCATTATGCAGTGTATCATTCAGTTCTTGATGCAATGTTTGTGTTAATTGAATGAGTTCTGTCTCGAACAGAGCAGATAAGTCTGTTTCATCGTGATAAGAAGCCGTCATTAACTCATTTTGTAATTGCGTTTGTACTTGTTCAAATACATTATGACCTGCAGGACAAGTGTGTTCAAAAGCATTCAAGCCGTCATGATACCAATGAAAGAGCCTGTCCTGTGCTGTGTTTTCCAAATAGGGCACATGGATTTGAATGGTTTGTGTTTGACCAATTCGATCCAGTCGGCCAATTCTTTGTTCCAGTAAATCAGGATTTAGGGGTAAATCAAATAACACCATCTGATGTGCAAACTGAAAATTACGGCCTTCACTGCCTATTTCTGAACAAACTAAAACAGGTGTCCCATTTTCTGAGTCGGCAAAAAATGCTGAAGCCCGATCTCTTTCAATAAGGCTCATACCTTCATGAAAGATGGCTGTATAGATCCCAAATTGAGTTTTAAGTGCCTCAGCAAGATCAATCGCTGTTGTGGCATTTGCAGTAATAACCAGTGTCTTGTTATTCTTTTGGATCTCGTTATTTAACTGATCATTACTTAACGGATCAGAGTTATCCCAGCTTAATTGTTTAAGTTCAAGCAGCCAGTCACCCAGCCATTTAACTCGAGGATCCAGTTGAGTCCAGGCCAATGCTTGTTTTTCTGCATTGGCTTCGATTTGGTACAGCAATTCAGGAAAAAGAATCAAGTTTGAAAAGCCTTCTTTGTCCGACAAGTCTGGGGAGGGCTGTAAGGACTCTTGCTCCAAAAAAGATTGGCTGAATTGAGTCAAACTCTGGGCATACTCTTCAGGTAATTTTTGTGGATGTGAAATGACTTGCCTGCCTGGAAAGCCTTTCACTGTGGCGCGGGTATTTCGAAATAACACACGGCCGGTTCCATGACGATCCAACATGTGTTCAATG
>JADGEK010000047.1 GCA_016744395.1 Gammaproteobacteria bacterium
CCGTCCTGGATCAGTCGCCAACACGATGATCCGATCACTTAATTGCACGGCTTCCATTAAATCATGGGTGATAAAGAAAATAGACAGGTTGTCTTCAGCTAGTAAACGGATCAGTATCTGCTGTAATTCCTGTTTTAAACCAATATCCAATGCAGAAAAAGGTTCATCCAGAAAGAGCAGTTGCGGCTGGATCACCAAAGCTCGGGCAAAGGACACACGTTGTCGCATCCCACCACTCAAATCTTTGGGAAATTTGTTCAAATCGCCCAGTTCCAGCCCAAACTTCAAAGCGATATCAGTTGCCTGTTGATATCGCAGAGACTTGCTGACACCACGAGCTTTTAAGCCAAAGGCAATATTATCCAAAGTGGTTTGCCAGGGAAGTAACCGGGCATCCTGGAAGGCAAATGAGAAATGATCAAAATGATTGCTAATGCGCCCCTCTTCCACATCCAGTAAATCAGCACACAAATGTAATAGTGTGGTTTTGCCACCGCCACTGGGACCAACAATCGAAATAACCTCACCTTGATTGAGTGTAAAACTCAGATCACGCAGTATTTCATTAGGCCCAAAGCTGTGGCTCAGGTGGCTTACCGTTAATTTTGTCATTAATTTAGAATACACTCCGAATGCCAGTGTAATAATAACGACCGACCGTTGCACCTAAAGCTTCATCAATACTGGCATCACCAATGTTATTTATGCCGCCATAAATTTCAAATTGATCATTAATTTGATAAGCCAGAGAGACATCAGATGTGGTATAGCTGCTCACACTGTCCGTATTTTTATCATCTGTATACTGTTTGCCAACATGTCTGATGATCAAGGATGATGATAACTCTGGACTAAACTGATAATTGGCAATAATAGCCGTTGAAACATCGGGGGTAAAGGTTAATTTCTTACCAGTAGCCTTATTTTCAGTATCTAATAAAGTCGCATTAAAGCCAATATCAAACTTGTCATTGGCCTGATAAGTAGTGGAAATATCCATACCGTTGATTTTCACATCATCAATATTTTCTGAAGTATAATACTTTGTGGGCGTACCAGAATTTTTTGCTACCAGTGCAATTTTGTCATCTATCTCATTATGATAAATAGCCACTTCTCCAAAGAATTGTTTCATTCGCTTTGACACGGCCAGCTCAAAGGATTCCGATGTTTCAGGCTGCAATTCATAAGCAGTGGTTTTGGGGCCATAAATTACTTCTGAGCCGAAGCGCATTGCATCTCTGAAAAAAGGAGAGACAACATAGAGTTCAGCAACATCGGGTGCTCTAAACCCCTGAGAATAATTGGCTCTGAGATTGATACCATTATCCAGATTTTTAATAATACCCGCATTAAAGCTTGTTTCAGAATCAGTGCTGCTAATAGCATCATATCTTGCGCCAACAACAGCATTGAGCGTGCTGTTGATTTCTATTTCATCCTGAACATAAAAAGATGAATAATACGTATTTTGTTCCACAAATTCACTTGAAGAGGGATCTGGGTTGATGGCCGAAGAGTTTCTGGTTTCATCCCTATATTCGGCACCAACAGTGACCAGATTCATCTCATTGACAAAAATTGACGAAGAAACCTCAATACCGTCAATAGTGACATCAGCGCTGAATTTTGTATTTTCAGGTGCAGGTGAAAATCCAAGTGCATTGGTGACATTTCTCTTTTCATAATCGGAGTGATAGACCCTTGCCTTCAACAATGTCTCACTCTCGGTAGTATGTTCAATATCAAATGAAATATCAGTACGCTTATTATCATCTTCTGAATGAACGGGTGTCCCTTGTACTAATACTTTCTGAAATGGCAGGTCAGGTCTTGGCTTGGCATGTAAGCCAATGTATTCGCCTTCCCGGTCTTCGTCAAAATAATTGACATCCAGGCCCACTCGAGTTCGATTCGAAAGCTCGTAGCCCAAACCAATACCAAAATTTTGCACTTCAGCATCATCACGATAAGTGACCCCTAAAGTTCCGGACTGACTATTAATAGGGTCAGGTACACTTGCATGCGTCATTGGATGTACAGCCTGCTGAGTATAATTCTCATCAATGGTAAAAGGATTTGTATTAACGATTGAACCATAAAATTTGTAGCTAAATTGATCTTTTTTCCCCATTGTCGTCAAGTTGACAGTTTTTTCTTTCGCATCACCATGACTGTTCTGACCATATTGAACATCAATAGTGGTCACTGGCTTATCGGCAGTCCTGGTTATCACATTGATAACGCCGCCAATGGCATCTGATCCATACAGTGTTGACATTGGGCCTTTGACCACTTCTATTCTTTCAATCATGGCCGTAGGGATGCGATCCATCTCATAAGGATTTTCCGTTTCTGCGGCTAATCGTTTGCCATCCATGAGTATGAGTGTGCCATTTGCACCAGCCCCCCGGATTGAAATTCCGGCTTTAGAGACGCTGCTGGGGTGTGGAAAACGACCATATTGCAAAGTAAAGGAAGGCATTTTATTAAATACGTCAGACAGAGTAGAAGCACCTGTTTTTTTAATATCAGTAGCAGTGATAACATCAATACTGGCAGTTACTCCATCGATTGATTTTTCAGTTTTTGTGGGAGTGGTTACCATTATGGTACTCAGTTCAACTGTTTCACCTGCTCCAGCAATGACAGGAGCTAAAGCCAGTAGTAATACACCTGTGGATTTTTTATACATAATTTAAACTCTCTTAAAATTAGAATGATAATCATTATCATTCGCATTATAAGAGTAATGACTTATTTATTTATTGACATAAATCAAGTATATGATGAAGTTCTAATGTTTTGGGTAAATATGAAGAAAAAATGAATTGATGATAGATTGACAAGCAATCCTGTTGCTCAAAGTAGTGGCCGATTTACCCCTTGTTTTTTATCAATTTCGCCACTGCTCCACTTCTCGTTTAACCGGCTCCATGAGTAAATACTCAATAAGTAGCAATGAACCCACTAAAATACTGACCAGGGCCAATGCTGAAGTTGTATCCAGATGACTTCTTGCAACAGCCAGTACCGCACCAATACCATCTGAGGTTGACAGTAATTCAGCCATGACTACTATCTTCCAGCTCATGCCTAATGCCGCAATCCATGCAGGAAACAGATAGGAAAAAATGTGGGGGAAATACACATCGATAAACTTCATCCATAACGGGGCCTTAAAACTATCGCTCATGTCTTTCAGATCACCTTCCAGAGTGCGTGTACCCTGCAATGCACCCACAAAAACAATGGGAAAAGAAGCGACTACAACCGTAAATATCACCGTTTCATCACTCATACCAAACCAGATCATTGCCAGCACAATCCAGGCGATGGGGGGCATTCCCATTAATATCGTGATCAAAGGACGGCTCATTATTGATGCCGTGACAAATAAACCAGCCAGTAATCCCAACACCGAGCCCAGTGACACAGAAAGGAAAAAACCAATCACGGCACGATGAAGTGTTATTTTTACATCCTGCCAGACATTTTCTGTCTGCAACATTTCCCATGCTGCAATAAACGTTGCCTTGGGCGCTGGTAGAATCAAATCACCATACACCTGGTGTCCAACATCCCAGACAGCGATAAACAGAAAGATACTGGCAATAGCCCCCCAACCACTCCAAAGATAACGGGGAAAACCTTTAAGAATGTTAAAGAGAGCATTCATAGCTTAAATATCTTTTTGGTGTTGGTTAGAATTGTTACGGGTAAAAAAATCCGTCATCCGGCAGTTTGCCACCAATAACAGCCGGTGTGCTTTCAAGCAGAATATTGAAGAAATAGTCTAATTCTACACGTGCATCATTGGCACTCACATGTTTAAACTGACTCACTTTGATGGAGTCAGATACGGCTTCAGGGGTCAGTAGTTCAATGTGCTCAGCCACGATTTTTCCTGCTTCATCCGGATACTCTAGACACCAGTTTGTGGCTTTTTCATATTCTTCAATAAATCGTTGGATGATATGCTTGTCCAGTTTTTTATTGATTAAAGCCATGCCAGCCTGAGGTATACTGCTTTTCCGCTTTAATAAACGACCCCACTCTTTCTGTAAATCAACACTGCGATAGAGATCCGGGGCAATAATTTTCATAGGATATGATTGTGTTTTACGCAATGCCATTGATACCGCTGGCTCTGCCAGCAAGGCATGATCAACCCGTCTTAGAATCAGCAATTGCATAGCATCCAGTGGATTGGAAACATAACGAAGTTTAAAGTCTTTTTTTGGATCAAGACCTGACTCCTTGGCGAGTTTCGAAAAAATGATATCAGGCATATCCCCTCTGAAAGGCATGGCAATTTCCTTATCTTTAAAATCGGCCAATGTTTTGAGTGAATTATCACGGGATACCATCCATAATACGCCCCAAATAGACACATTTAATAAACGAATATCTGCCCCCCTGTTATATAAGTTGGCAGCAACATTCGTAGGGGTGGCGATGAAATCAACATCGCCACTTAACACCAGAGCCCTCATTTGATCAGGGTTTTTCCAGACTTTAAACTCAACCTTATCTACCACATCATTCAGTGCCCCGCTGTTCACCATGCGGATCAGGGGATCAGAAACCGCAGCAAAAGGACCGGCCAGTGTGAGTTTTTCCAACTTATCTTCGGTATAAGCTGCATTGGTTGTGAAAATAAGCAGTAACAGACTACAGAATACTATTTTCATATATTATCTACTCCAATTAAAAAGAATGCATTGCTGAGCAATAAACGAAAATAGAACGAACAAATTTTTTTCATGGCTTTCTCATATAGTTTGATACACAGACTCGTTATGTCATCTTACGCAGTTGCCACAATTGCAGAAAAAAATCATAGGAACACTAATATAAATCATAATAATAACGATAATGATTAATATTTACACTATATGTATTGTATGTCAATAGTAATCAATATATCTGCTACTTTTGTTAGAAAATGAATGGTAATACTGACCTGAACCTTCTCACTGGAAACGACAGCTTCAAAGCTTGACAACAAAATTACTAAATGTGAATATGAATCATTATCAACAAGGCACTCTGGTTTTATTCTGGCTTTTGCCCATGATATTGATATATTTCGTATCAGGTCGAAATAAAAAAGAAGGTTATTTTATGTTCACCACAAGTGACTGTAATTAAGGAAAGAAAATGATAGAACAGAACTCTGCTGGATTCATCGGGGTTGGCATGACAAGCTGGCGGGTACGGTGATGATAAGAAATAAGCAACTTTAGTCAGATTGTTTCATATGAAAAGAGTTCACCTGCTGATCATTATCTTCTTCGGTATTATATCTGTTGCAAGCGTATTACTTATCCTCAAGAATAATGACATCACAGCATATAATCGCCTTGTTGAGACAACAAAACAACAGCAGATTTTAAATGCAGATGCTGGTAATGTTCATGCACAATATAAGCTGGCCTTAGACGCTTATAATCAAAAGAATTTAGAATCATCAGTTAAATGGGCAACGATGGCGGTACAGCAGAATCATGCAGCAGCACAATCTTTATTGGCTTATTTTCTTGTTAAGGGTAAAGGTATTGATTCAGACATCAAAAAAGGTATGAGCCTTTTTAAAAAATCAGCAGCGCAAGGTGATACGTATGCTGAGTTTTTTCTTGGCCATAGTTATTACAAGGGGAAAAATTCGGAGGTAAATTATCATCAGGCTTTTATCTGGTTAAGAAAAGCGGCCAGTAAAGGGGACAATGAGGCTCAATATTATCTGGGACATCTGATCATGGAAATATGGGGTGTGATTTATCCAGCACAAAACTGGCTTGCAAAGGCGGCGGCACAGGGCAATGAACGGGCACAGGAAGAATTATCACGTTTATTGGAGCAAAATAATAACAAGCCCATAAACATGGCTGAAGATCTGAAAAAAAGTGCAGAGCAGGGTAACACAGAGAACCAAATGCGATTGGGGCTTATTTATGAATTTGGTAATTCCAACATTGCCAAGGATACAAAGAAGTCCATCCACTGGTACAAAAAAGCGGCAGAGTCAGGTCATGCCAAGGCGCAGTACTATCTGGGAATTATGTATTATGATGGTAATTATTTTAAAGAGAACCTGATACATCAGGATAAAAGAAAGGCCAGAAAATGGCTTACCAAAGCGGCTAATCAAGGTGAGGCTCTGGCACAAAAAAAATTAGAGTATTTAAATGGCATCCTGCTTGCGAACACAAAAATGTCAACTGGCACAAGAAAAAACTGGAAAACACTTAAATTTCTTGGCGAGAGAATGAGCATTGAAATTCCACCTGAGCTGGAATGCACCTTACTGAAGTCATCTGTTTTTTTTGAATGTGTCAAACAGGGGGCGACTAAAAGCTATGCATTACCCACCTTGAAAGGGGGACACTCATTGATAGTTAACACACTAACTGAGCCTATGAGAAATCAGGCCAATAAAATGATTTGGTTATCAAAAATAATACATGATATTGGTATCACTGACGAAAAAGATTCACTCTTTCCTATGATGCCATCAGGTAATGGTAAAGTACCGATGAGTGAATATGAAGAGCTCAATCAGACTTGCAAATCAGGTTTTCCTGAAAAGCTAAAAGAGTTTCACATTAATGACACCCTACTGGTTTTGTATGGTGGGAAAAAGGCACTGAGTGCCTGCCTGATATTGGAAGATCAATTGTTCCAAATGTTATTTTTGCTCCCTGAAGATGATCCTCAGTGGCGAAAATACATTGATTATTCCTTAAACTCAATTCAAATAAATAAGAGTCCATAGATTTATCTGATTACTCATAACTTTCAGCCAACTTTAGGAGCTTGTTTGACAGCGCTGGCGTTCTCACAGCAATAGATGCAAACCATGGCAACATATCCTCTAAATGAAGACGCCAATTAAATCGATAACAAAACTCTGCAAGATAACGGGGTAAATGTTGTGGCTTAATTGCATGGTAAGTCTCAGTGATGGCATTATTAACATTACTTATCGTAGTGTTTACCCAAGTGAACTCTTCTTTTGTGATATTTTGAAATCCACCACCTGTCACAATTCTCTGATGTATACAATCAGCTTTTGGTGGAGAAACTATGATTCAATCCTATTAATAGCAGATAGGATTCATTTTTTTACTCTTAAGTTAAACAAAAATTTACTGTTTCATCTGCTTTTCATCACGCTTAACCGCTCTTCTCCTGGCAAAAAAATCTTTCAAAATCTGACTGCACTCATCGGCTAATACACCTGAGGTCAACTCTGTTTGATGATTGAATTGTTCATTTTGAAGTAGGTTGATGACACTTCCAGCAGCACCCGCTCTGGGTTCTGATGCACCAAAGACCACACGAGAGATACGCGAATGAATAATTGCCCCGGCACACATACTGCAAGGCTCAATAGTAATGTAGAGTGTCGTGCCTGGTAAGCGATAATTTTCAATAGATTGTGCAGCATTTCGAATAGCCATAATCTCAGCATGCGCGGTAGGATCATGGTTCATAATTGGCTGATTCCAGCCTTCAGATATCAATTGTCCTTCTTTGACCAATACAGCGCCAACAGGGACTTCTCCTAAATCTGCCGCTTTATGTGCCAAGGTCAAAGCATGACGCATCCACTCATCATCTGAAGTCATGAAAGCAGAGTTTATTCCCACTCAATTGTTGCTGGTGGCTTAGATGAAATATCATAGCTGACCCGAGTTACCTGATCGACTTCGTTAATAATGCGAGCAGAAATGGTTTCCAAAACTTCGTATGGCAGATGCGCCCAACGTGCCGTCATAAAATCAATCGTTTCAACAGCACGCAGTGCAATTACATAAGAGTAACAGCGACCATCCCCTTTCACACCCACTGATTTGACAGGTAAGAAAACAGCAAAGGCTTGAGACACCTTATGGTAGAGATCATTCTTATGCAATTCATCAATAAAGATGGCATCGGCTTCACGTAGAATGTTCGCATAATCTTTTTTCACTTCACCTAAGATGCGCACACCTAAACCAGGCCCTGGGAAAGGATGACGATAGACCATATCATAAGGCAAACCTAATTCCAGTCCGAGCTCTCTGACTTCATCTTTAAACAGCTCTCTCAGTGGCTCCACAAGCCCCAATTTCATATCTTCAGGTAAGCCGCCCACATTATGATGAGATTTAATTAAATGTGCTGTACCGTTTTGACCTCCTGACTCAATGACATCAGGATAAATGGTACCCTGTGCCAGCCACTTCGCATTTTCCAGCTTGCCCGACTCCTCATCAAAAACGTTAATGAATTCATGACCAATGATTTTACGTTTCTTTTCAGGATCATCGACTCCCGCCAACTGACCAAGAAAGCGTTCCTCCGCATCCACACGAACCACTTTTATTCCCATGTGCCTGGCAAACATGCTCATGACCTGATCGCCTTCATTAAGACGTAACAAACCATTATCAACAAAAACACAGGTCAACTGTGGGCCAATGGCTTTATGTAATAATGCTGCAACCACGGATGAATCGACACCACCTGAAAGACCTAAAATAACTTCATCTGAACCCACTTGAGCACGGATTCTAGCAATGTTATCGGCAATAATATTACCTGAATTCCATAAAGTGTCACAGCCACAGATATCGACAATAAATCGCTGAAAAATTCGCTGACCCTGCTTAGTATGAGTCACTTCAGGATGAAATTGAATACCATAAAAATGACGAGATTCATCCGCCATACCGGCGATCGGTGCATTGTCCGTACTGGCCATGAGTTTAAAACCATCAGGTATTTCAGCCACTCGATCACCATGGGACATCCAGACATCCAGCATTCCATAACCTTCTTCAGTGGCATGATCTTCGATGTCCTTCAACAATTGGGTATGACCATGCGCACGAACTTGTGCATAGCCATATTCATGATGGTCTGCATTTTCAACCTTACCACCCAATTGTTCCGCCATGGTTTGCATGCCATAACAAATGCCTAACACAGGAATGCCCAGTTCAAACACAATATCGGATGCTCTTGGCGTATCCGTTGCGGTCACAGTTTCAGGACCACCTGATAGGATGATCCCCTTAGCACCAAAAGCCTGAATGGACTCTGCATCGTAATTCGATGGATGAATTTCACAATACACACCAGCCTCTCGGACTCGACGGGCAATTAGCTGAGTATATTGAGAACCAAAATCCAGAATAAGAATACTGTGCTCATGAATATTTTGTGTCATGTATTTTCCTGCCGATGAGATAAGTTAAAACAGTCAGTTTAAAATTTAAAATAAAAGAAGGCCGATTACTTAATAATAAATAATCGGCCTTCTTTTAGAGTGGCATCACTTTCGTTATAAAAGAATGCCGCTTAAGTTCTATAGTTCGGTGCTTCTTTAGTGATGGTGACATCATGAACGTGGCTTTCAACCATTCCAGCACTGGTCACACGAACAAACTCCGGCTTGCTGCGCATCGCTTCAATATCAGCACAACCAGTATAGCCCATAGATGAACTTAAACCACCCAACATCTGATGTATCACAGGCTGCATTGCACCCTTAAAAGGCACTCGACCTTCAATACCCTCTGGCACTAATTTATCGGCGTCGCTGCTTTCCTGGAAATAGCGATCGCTTGAGCCTTGCTGTTGTGACATCGCACCCATAGAACCCATACCACGATACGACTTATAAGAACGTCCTTGATACAGTTCAATTTCTCCAGGCGCTTCTTCTGTTCCAGCAAACACACTACCAAACATACAACATGAAGCACCTGCAACAATGGCTTTAGAAAAGTCACCAGAAAAACGGATACCACCGTCACCAATTAAAGGCACACCAGTACCTTCCAGTTCTTTAGCAACATTACTAATGGCTGTAATTTGTGGCACACCAACACCCGCTACAATTCGGGTCGTACAAATTGAGCCAGGTCCAATGCCGACTTTTACCGCATCAGCACCTGCATCAACCAGAGCACGGGCCGCTGAGGCCGTCGCAATATTACCACCAATGACTTGTACTTGAGGAAAATTTTTCTTAACCCAGGCCACTCTATTAATCACGCCAATTGAATGTCCGTGGGCAGTATCAACAACAACCACATCAACACCTGCAGCGGCTAATGCTGCAATGCGTTCGTCCGTTCCAGCGCCCACACCAACCGCAGCACCAACACGCAAACGACCTTGATCGTCTTTACATGCTAGTGGGTAGTCTGTCGCCTTTTTCATGTCTTTGACAGTAATCATGCCACGCAATTGAAAGGCATCATTTACCACCAACACTTTTTCAATTCGGTTTTCATGTAACAGAGCTTTGACTTCTTTTTTGTCTGCCCCCTCTTTCACAGTCACTAAACGCTCTTTTGGCGTCATGATAGAACTGACTGCACCATCAAGATGCGTTTCAAAACGTAAATCACGGCTAGTGACAATTCCGACCAAATCATCGCCTTCCACAACAGGCACACCAGAAATTCGTTTCTGTCTGGTCAGTTCCATCACATCAC
This sequence comes from Gammaproteobacteria bacterium, assembly GCA_016744395.1. Classification (GTDB taxonomy): domain Bacteria; phylum Pseudomonadota; class Gammaproteobacteria; order GRL18; family GRL18; genus GRL18. The sequence continues at coordinate 10,497 of JADGEK010000047.1, forward strand.
GGATACTGGTTCCGGGAGAAACAGTAATTGGATCGGTCACAACACCGCTTTCATGTTTTTTAACCTTGGAAACTTCTCTGGCTTGTTCTTCAATAGTCATATTCTTATGAACAATTCCAATACCGCCCTGTTGTGCCATTGCTATCGCCATGCGATGCTCGGTAACAGTATCCATTGCCGCAGACACCATTGGAATATTCAAAATAATATCTCTGGTTAATTTTGTTGCAAGTGTGACTTCTTTGGGCAAGACTTCAGAAAAGGCAGGAATGAGTAAAACATCATCAAAGGTCAGTGCTTCTTCAACGATTCGCATAAGGGGAAATCCCTCCAGGTGAAAGTTAATTAGATAACAGATAATTATAGTCTATTTTTATGCGTTGGCAAAGAATAAAAAAGCACTATCAATGAATTATTTCTTAAACTTAGCGTGTAATTCAGAGAATTTTTGGCTGAATTCACTCAAAAGTACAGGCTCACTCGTCACAACAATATTTTCTTCATTCACTGTGGATGCACTTCGAGTCCAGTTAAAACTGCCATTGAGCAGTTGCTTTTCATCAAAAATGGCGAATTTATGATGCATATGATGTGGAGAATGATCAAAAATAACCATCACTCCTTCTTCAGATAATCGATTGACATCACTGCCTTTGTCATTGGCTTTATCATTATCCGTAATAATAGTGACAAGAATACCTCGCCGATGAGCCTCTAATATTGACTGAGTAATAGTATTGTCAGAAATAGTAAACACACAAATCTCAATTTTATGTCTGGCATTATTAACCAGGCTGATAATTTTATTTCGACAAGTGTCTCCAGGACTAAAATAGGCACTTGGCTTAATTGAAACATGAGCAGTCACTTGAATGGCTTTTATAACGCGTTCTAGCCAATTAAGTACTTTAACCCCATCACTTCCACCCTTTTCAATATAAGGACGACTGAGATCAAATGCCCGATTTCTCAGGTATCGACGTTGTTCATCGTCAATTGTTTTTGATAAGGCTTTAAATTCATACTTTTCATCCTGATCCAGTTTAAAATCAGCCAAACTGTCTGAGAGTATTTTTTTTAGTTGATTCGTATGCATATTTTACGTTCTAGTTTATATTGGTGGGTAAAACAGGAGAAACAAAAGAGACATTATTGATGTTTCTATAAGCTTCTAAATTTGAAGATCAGAGATGCAACAATATTAGAATCTTTATCACCTGTTGACAAGGGGTTTGGAGTGTATTTTCCATTAAGGATAAGGTCTTGCCCTAATACTCTCGCTGACAAGTCCAGACGTTTAAGAATGGGGTTAATGAGCGTATTGGCATAGACATTATCTCCAATCATGGATGGTAGTAAATCATGTATTCCATGCGGTATCAGTTTAACGGGATCATATCGACCACCCCATAATGGATGACCTGTTTCTGGAAATGAGCATATTCCACTTGAGTCGATGTGTGCATCACATTTTAGCTTGCTTAACTCAAGGTGTAAGCTTGAATTAAGTGACAATTCACGAGCGCTGATTAAATAACCATGTTTCTTTGCATCCGATCCCATCACTTCTCCAATGTAGCCCACATCATGATCATTACCCATTTTTTTGAGCTTTACCGCGACATCAAGTGCTTGAAGGTATTTCTCATAATTTTTGGGGATAAACTGAAAACCAGTAACACCACCTGTTACATAAGTTTTCTTCACGGTTCCAATAAATTCACCTAACGGAATACCGACCCTTGCTGCTCGATTAACAACTTCAGTAACAGCTTTATCTTTGCTCATAATACTGCCTTATTTATACATTTTAAAAAGATACAGCTAATAGACTATTTATTGTCAAGTATAGAAAATTACTTAAATGTTTCCACAAAATCGTCATTATTGAGTCAACAATCTATTCCTGACTCGATGTTGTCATTTCTTCCAATTTAAAATTAATTCTTTTCTATTCAGTTATTTTTAAGATAATTAACGACAAGATCTTCGTATTTCTTTATAAAGATCGTTGGCCATATATTCATAGCCCCTAAAATCATAGTCTCTATAGTACCCTTGTCTCCCATAATAACTTCTATCCAAAGATGGGCTTCTTGAGAGGCTATATCTATCCCCTCCATACCATCTTGAATTTTTTAATTGTAATTCAGCTAACGTTTTTCTCAGTACCCAGCAATTTTTTTCATTCACTCTTTTTTGCTGTTTTAACAATTTCTCCGTGTATGCTTTTTGTTGGCTGATTTTTTTCGCATTCTTTAATTCCTGCATTTTACTCAACATTGCTTCCTGCTTCTGTTGTTCTGTTGACCGCTGTAAGTTTGGAAGCTCTGTTAATTCAGAGACCATCGAACCCTGGACTTGGGTTTTGCTGTATTTTACTTGTCCCCATGGATCGGTCCATTGATAGATAGTATCAGCAAAGACTACTTGAAAACAGCAAAGAAAAATACTGAGAGACAATGCTTGCAGGGCTATTGATTTCTTTAACAGATACAATGGTAGTATAGCTATCATCAAGCAGGTGATGAAACACTGCGAAAGGTTGCTCAAGCTTTATACCATACTAAGGATGCAGGTCGTGATTGTGTGGAGTTTATTGTCATTGAGCCAAAAACATAATCATGAGTATCAGCAGTTTTTAATTGAGATAATATACAGGAAGGTTTTTACCTTTTGAACATTATCACATGGATTTTCCCTTATTTATTTTTTGAAGCCCAAATAGCCAACTTATGCTGCATTGATTTTTGAGAGATTTGATCTTCTGGAATGGGCTGTATCACTTTATCGTGTACCAATAATCGATAAATGTATTCAATTTTCTCTTTGGCTGAATCAGTGGGTTCAAATTCTACCACTCCTCGACCCTCACCATATTTAACACCGTCAAGAATTGCTTTCTTTAATAGCTCTTTTTCATTCTTAAGCTTTTTCATCTTATCCTCTAGAGAAATTAGGTATCTCTTATCAGTTTTATAAAAAATACAAATGATATAGTAACCATATCAAGTGAGATATTCAATGAATACAAATGCGTTCAATCGATGTCTTAAATAATATTAAACTTAGAATGGAAACATATTGGTTGGTGAAGGCATTCGATTCGCATCTTGTACCATAAAACTCAGTTTTCGATTAAGACTTTTCATCTGTTTGTTTATTTTGCTGAGGTTATAATTAATATCACCGACACTCTTATCAAACCCATGCGCATCTTTTTGTAAGCGATTAATCGTATTTGAAATATTCATAAGAGGGCCTGCTAAACCTTCCTTTTGCTTGAGTGTGACATTGATAGATTGGGCATGATGTGAGAGTTGCTTAATGCCACTCTCTGCCTTGTTCATACTAATTTGCATTTTTACAACGGCTTCACTCATAATAGAAATATTATTGGTCATGCCATCCATATATTCATTCATTTTATTCATGTCATTTTGTTGTGACCAGGTAAGGTATACCACACCCATAGAAAGTAAAATGATAGCAATGACGCCAAAGCTGATCATATGAGAGATTTTGCTACCCAATTGAAGGTTTTGCTCTTCTTGTGATTTGATTGCACTACTAAATTGTACGAGAGCCTCTTCGACCAATAATGTGATGTTTTTATCTTCTGGCGTATCAGAACTCATTGTATTCCCCAATTCATAAATTACTTGATGATTATTACACAGTACCACGCAATATAACACGCAATATAAGACATTCAGTATTTAAATAAGAGTTTCAAAAACCATCAAATTGATTAACGTACAATTATTTTTATATATATTTAAGCAATACTCGCCTTGATAAAATGGAGTTAATTAATGCTTATTGGTGGTATAAAATACATTAGTACTTGCAATTTATAACTGTCTCAAATCACTCATCTACAGTCGCATTCTTAGTTTTACAACTCAAATTTATGAATGTATTCAATCACCATATTTATCCTCTAAAGATTCTATTTCTAAGTTGTCTTTGCGTTACTGTATCTTCTTCAATCCAATGTTTCACTAATTTATTTTTTTCCTCAGTGGACTTATCATGCCAGTCAGTTAATAAAGTACTCTTTTGAAACTTCCTGGCTTCCTTAATCATTTCTTCAGAATTATTTGGTAATTTAGTCCATGGCGCATTAAGTAAATTATCTGGTGCTTTAAAATGAAATTCAGAAACCAATGGTAAATAAGTTGAAGCATCATAGGAAGCAAAGACTGTCGATAGCAATGTTCTTGGATCAGATGTCGTGATTAAATCAGAACTTAAAGATGATAATTTCTGATTATTCACTTTAAAATTTGAAAAAGCCACTTTGAAATATGAATCCTCTGCTGATATTTTTGTGTCCAGATCAACTCGATCACTCGTTAATGTTCGGCTTTTACTAAAAGGCCTCAAGCTATTCACTCGAACACCTGTTAATGATTCATATCGACACTTATAATAGCTTGCATATAAATGGCGTTTATTTGAAGACAGCAGTTTATTACAACCTGAAAGAATATAGGCGGTATCATCTTTCTTTGAAAAGATATCAATAATTGGTTGAAGCTCTGTAGGTACCTTCGAAGATATTTCAAAAATGGTATCATCTTTGCTCGGGTTATTTATTATTCCAAGATAAGATAACTTACCAGAAATAACAGGGCCAGGTGTATCCAATCCAGTGAGTTCTTTCATCTGTGTTGAGAATGGTACACTGTGCCAATTTAATTGCTGTTCTGTATATCCATCACTATCAATTTCATCCGCTGTCACGATAAAGATAAACTCAACACTGGTATTCCAGTCAAAATCATCAATTTTAAGCTGACCTCCATTTTCAATGAGGCCTACCGTCGATTCAAAATTAAACCCAAACTTTTTGTTCTTATCATTATTAATTAAATCTGAACATGATAAACTGGGCATAACATAGTCACTGCCATTCTCACCACCAATTCGCATCAAAACCTGAACATCCTCATCTTCAGTAAATAAATCGGGAGGTTCTGAGTATTGGACACCACTAGATAAAAATGGAGAATATAAGAGACGTGCTTCTGGAAGCCATTGATATTCTTTTGGTTCCAAGATTGAGGTATAAAAATTTGTGCTTGGAATCTCTTTACAAGGATTCAATGTCATTGAATATTCACTGTACTCATCCTCATCTTCATCTTTTTCACTATCGACACAAATAGGATGTTTATAGGTCGTATCTGAAACACCTGCAATAAATTTATAAGACATATTATCCAGGCCACCCAGACGCCAATAATCAAAGGCTTCTTCAAAACCATCAGAATCATGGGCTTCATCCAGCTTTGAGTAGGTAGGCAGAAATTCCGATAGCATTTGTGTAATACTGTGTGCCATCGGCTTAGTACCACTATAGGTCGTCAGACCAAATTGATAGAAAGGATAAACCACATAACCGACATGATTCGCAAAATCTGCTTCATCATTCAGTAACTCTCCCTTATCCAGTCGCCGAGCCAGAGTCCTGTATTTTGGCCCATCCAGATTATAGAGAAAATCCGTTCTTAATAATTGCACTGATGTAGGATAAACAAAACCTGGATCAAGCCAGGTATCATCTTTATTAATTGTATTGCCATCCTTATCAAATTCTCTTGTATGAAAAACAACCAGTATTCTAATCTGGTCAAATGATGATAAATCACGGTTTATGTTTTTAACATATTCTTTAAGCAATACCCATTCTGGAGGCTTGTTAGGATCTGTCCATTCTGGTTTTGGTGGTCGTGCATAAATAGCCGTATGTTTATAATATTTTCTTCTAATATGGTTAAAATCTGTTTTAAATGCAGTCGCCAGACCTGATATATCGCTACTGTATAAATGATGAATTGGAAAACAACTTTGAAAATCTGCTTTTTGATGTTTTGGTACATCGTTAGTTGCCCTGGAATAAAGGTGCTGCCCAAATTTGCCTGCGTCACCCAGAGTGCCATTAACAAGAATGTCTTGGGCCAGCATTTGCTCTGATCGAATATTATTGGCTTTATTATAGGCATCACCAACCTGAGCAAACATCATACCCATATCATTTGGCATATCCCAGCCATCTTTTTTAGGCTCTTTGAGTAATTTTTTATGGATGTCAAAGCCATACCAGCTATAATTTCCACCAGAATGATAACGCATGGTTTTCACTGCAAACAACCAGAATTCATCCATTGTGATAGGAAAAAAAGGCTCTAGAGGAAAACGCCAGCCATCATTGAGTACAAAATTATCAATATAGGCATCCAGATGATAGTCTTTAATTTTTTCTAAAAATTCTTTCTCATTTGAAGTGCAGATGGACGCTCGGGTGATCAAACCAATCAGACCGTATAAAGCTTCAGAACGAACTCGATATTGAGAGTTTAAATACATTGTACTGGGCGTATCCTGTGAATCATTAATCGATCGGCGCAGCAAATGCTGATTCGCCAGTGAGGCTCCCTGAAACGCAGTTAATTTTTGGTGCTGTTCAATAATGGTTTGAAAATACTGATCCAGAGCCACTGTATCCAGCCAGGCTCCAATATTTTTTACAATAGAATACGTGGCTTCTGTTACCGTAATAATGACACTGGCCAGTTGTGTATAGCCTGTCGGTACAACTTTTAGTGTGTACTTTAACATTTCCCATACATCAGAGGCTGTTTTATAAACTGCATCTTCTACTTCAAGCACCTGCAAAACACCCGCATCACGGGACTGCTCTAAGTGTGCCATTGCTTCACGACAGGGTATATAATTAGCCGTACCAAAAAACTCTATCTTTGCTTCAACTCGTCGACATTGCTCATAATCAGGTTGTCGTACACTTTTTGCAGCAGCCACTAAATTTCCATCCTGATCGACTAATAGAGACTCCCCCAGAGGCTGAGTGGATATTCTTGCTGCATCAATGCCTTGTGCAGTTAAAAGCGCTTTCACCGCATCTGCACGATCCTGTGACAATTCTAAATTGTATGCCGTTGAACCTCTGGGATCAGTATGGCCTTCCAAAACAATGCTTAATTCTTCATGCTCATTTAAAAACTGCACCAACTGTGCAATGGCCTGCTGATCGGCCTTAATAATAACTTCATTTTTTTGCTTTATGGTATCTTCGTCCAGAATCAGACTTCTGGTTTTATATTCCTGGTAGGCACTGGTTTGCTCTTTGGCAAGACTTTTCTCATAGTCAAACAAAATTGTAAAACGAATATTACCATGTTCATTAGGCTTAAAAGAAGATGCATTGAATTGCAACTCTTTGGTAGCAGAACTTTGATGACCTGAGGACTTTTCTTCCCAGTCATGAATTTGCTGATGATAGTTAAGGAAACGATCGTGAGTGGTTTTTATTTTTCCATCAACACCATGAAATTGTGTATAAGCATTATGCCCATTACCAACAACATTTAAAACATTAATAACGCCATCAATGGGTGTCGAAATTTTGTCATAAAAACCAACGGCTTTTTTTAAAAAAGAAGGTGGGATACTGTCTTTACCTGTTAATGCGCCTTTTGAAGGCTCTTTAAACTGATCTATGATTTTTTTCTTAGGATCCGATGCAGACGCATAATTCCAATGAGCCAATTCACTCATTTTAATTTTTTTTATCACTTCATAGAGTGATTTATCAGCCAACTCAGGTCGCTGAGCAATGTTTCTTAAAGATTTTGGCATATCATCAAAAATAGTATAGCGAAATTTATTGGTCTGAAAGGCAATATTAACGATGTCCTTAAAAGGTTGTGAAACAGGCATATTATCAATCGCTGCACTCACACCTTTACCAATTAAACTGGTTTGTTTTTTTTCTGATGTTGCCGTAAAGAAATTATTCAGAAGGTCAGCATGATCTTTTCGTAATTGTATTTCAGATGTGACTGTTTTCAGACCTGAATTTTGTATTGTATCTTTGGGTAAAGATTTACCTTGTGATTTAAGGTAAGCTTGTTTAATGAGCTTATTATAGGTTTGTGGAAATTGTTTTAACATTCCTTCTTCAATTGTAATGGGATCGCAATTAACGATCTCAAAATCACCTGCAAGGTTCTTGACATCAAAACGGAAATTAGCTTTTAGTTGGTAGGATTGTTCTTTGACTGTTTTTTTGCTCCAGTGCTCACCAAAAGGCTCTGTAGTACCAGAATTTATTTGAATTGTATAAATCCCTTTATTCAAAGAAGACTTAGAAGCACTAAAAACTGCAGCAAAAAAATTGGGATTCATCTTATCATCTGGTATAACATCTAATTCTTGCAATAATTCTTTTTCCCCATGAGGCCAAAAAGAAACAGCCCATTGATCAGCTTTTGGATGAGAAAAGGTAAAGACAATATGACGTGATTGTGGAATAACAAAACCATACAATGTAGAGTTTATTACTTTTTGTCTTTCATACCAGACACGATAAGTAATATCAGGATGAGTTTCATCAAGAGTAATATTACAAATAGCTTCCTGACGTTCTTTTTCGTTAATTATTTTTTTATCCAAAACACCCTGTTCAATTGCTAACTCTTTTTTTATTTCATCATCCGTTTTAGGTGATTCCAGCTCTTCAAAAGGAATTGATCGTTGAACTAACATCACAGCCTGATTGTTTTCCTGATTGGTAAAACTTTTTGCAACTGTTTTAATCCAGTCATTTCCTGCTGCCGCATAAAAATAACTCAACTGTTCCACATTAGGAAAAAATGTTCTCTGTGGTTGGTGATTTTTGCTCGTATTTAAATGATACCAACGTGAGCCTTCACTAAAATCATTTTTTAAGTGATTTAAAACACCATTATAGTTGGTAAACCAGGGTTGCATGCTTTGTTGACACTGTGTTTCTGATATCACCATTGTTTCTGTAAAAAGAACGATACCTGGAATAGGATGGTAACCCTGAATTGTTTTTTTTATACCAACATCGGTTGGTTCAGAATATTTAATGATGGGCTTCCCATCTTTATCTAAAAAAGCACCAAAAAGATAATTGACAGGTATATTCTTACACTGTCCGAATTCTTTTTCACTATTGGTTTTACTCCCCATTAGCAGACACCTCATTAAATATTGAAAAGCTACTCATTTGAAAACCAGCTCTATTGTTATATTGATCCCCCCCATATTTAATAAATCTTCTTTCGTCTACCATTGATTTAAAACTATAAAAGTATATGTAAATTGCTGATCCTTGAATAAAACCATCTCCATTCCAGGTCAAAATAGGATAACTTCTCATAATTTTTTTCTTGTTCTTAATTGAATCCACTTTTACAAGATAAACACCCTCATAATTTCTAAAAACAAAATGACTCCCATCTGGACTCACTGAATGATTCTTAGCATGTACATTTTCACTCAGATAAGTTCGACTTAACTCATTCCCTTTAAAGTCCCACTGTACAAATTCATTTTCATCGAACTCACTGATAATCTCAGCTGTTTGCTGTACAAAATATTCATTATTAGTACTCTTTCTTATCGCTTCTACTCGACCCTCTTTTAAGTAATAACGAGATAATGTGGCATCAGTCCAGCGCTTATAAAAAAAAGACTGGCTATCTGACACCCATGGATAACGAATAGTCACATTTGTATCTGTATCATGGATTTTAGTATTGGTCCCCTCTTTTAAATCAATGATATGTAATGCTGAATCATTTTTTCTCATATTCACTAAAATATATCGATTATTGGGTGAGCGCATGGGCGTAGAATGTGTGTGCATACCCAACTCTTCATCACCTTGATATAATAGCTGGGCATCGGCTGCCAGACGCAAATCACTGCCATCAATTTTGACGCTCCAAATCTCCGCATTTTCACGATTCGGCCCCCTCCAGACAAACTGGATCCGCGCTTGGTCAAATATTTCAGAATCACCATAAATCTCACGCTTTATAATAAAGGGCTTATCTAAAACCTCAGGCTTTGGAAAACTAAAGGGTTCAACATATTCCCGTTTAACAGGTCTGTTTTCCCAAAAAGCATAAGTAACAAAAAGAGCAATAATAGTCACCAATATTGCCAGTGCAACCAAAATACGTTTTATCCATTTCATTGTTTTTTCCTTAAACTGGATTCAATTGATTTGAGACCTGCTTCAAATCATCTATTGTTGCGTATGCCAGAATACAAAAAGGAGTATGCCCTTCTTCATTTGGGTCTTCAATCAGATGAAAAGTACCATCAGGAGGTACTTCCGTAAATTGTAATTCGACCCAGGTGTTTTTTGTTTCCGGCAATTCATTTAAATAAATCATTTGTCTCCATGAACCATTTGTTGTCATTAGTGTATAACTGTCATTACGCTGTTCTGGCGCATCAACATCACGTTCAATATGAATGAATAAACCTGGGTTTAACTTAAACTGATTTACTTTCTTCATTTCCAATGAATAATTTTCTTCACTGCTAATTTTCGTAATATCTGTCCTGGGTTTTGCTTGTGCAAAATCAGGTTCAATCAGCTCACCTATCATTTGATTCTTATTTTCCAGAAACTTTACTTGATAGGTATTCACATCAATTTTAGGATATTGAACAAAACCATTTTTATCTAAATTCCCTTTCTTGATAATCGTATCACCCTGCATTATTTGAAAGGGTTTATTGGGTACTACATGCTCATCATCATCAACTAGAAGAATGGCAAGCCATTGAGTCTCTGGTTTAACATAGGGTGTTAGAGGAATTAATGGTGCATCCGTAATTGGTTCTGGTTTAGGTTCTGAAGGGACTTCCTGTTCCATCAGTCGCAATGCTTTATAGGCATCAATGGCTTCACGCTTTTTAGCCACATACCCTGGATAATCCTTATCCGCCAACTGAGGCATCTTAGGCGCAACAGGACTAGCACCCGAACCTGTCCCAGGACTCCCTCCTTCATTAATACGAATCGTTGCCCCATTAAAACCCACACCACCCGCGCTGGTTTTCATGACACTGCCACCAGCTTTCATGCTCAGCATTTCACCCGCATCAAAGACCATTTTATTACCTGCTTTGATATGGATCTCATTACCTGCTTCCAGATAAAAGTCCTGTCCAACAGTGGTGTGATGTGTTTGCCCTACATCAAGATGGGCATTTTGACCAATATCCACATTTTGGTTATTATCAATGATCAGATGTTTATTCTTTTTAACGTGTTCAAAGCGTTCTTTATCGACAATCAAGTGACGATCATGTTGAATGTGTTCTCGGCGATCATTTTTCACACGGTTATCAATGTCTTTTTCGGCAAAAATGGCGATTTGTTCCTGCCCTTTTTTGTCTTCAAAACGGATTTCATTAAACCCCTGCCCGCCCAGTGAACTATTGGTTTTAGTGGTACTTCGGGTTTTGTGTTTGGGTAAGGCATAAGGGGGTCGATTAACAGCATTGTAGAGTGAACCGACGACGATAGGCTGGTCTGGATCACCATTAATAAAGCTCACCAGGACTTCATGACCGATTCTCGGGATGTGTATTTTACCCCATTGGTTGCCCGCCCAGCTTTGGCTGACAGAAAGCCAGCAGGAGGAATTTTCATCGTTCTGCCCTTCTCTGTCCCAGGGAAACTGGACTTTGATTCGACCGTATTTATCGGTGTATATTTCTTCTCCTTTGGGGCCAGTGACAAAGACACCCTCTTGATAGTCCAGTTCTGGCTTTAGAGTGATTTGAGGTGCTTTAAAACGAACACTATCAGGTATCAATCCAGTGGTGTTATTGTAATAAAAGCCCGTATCACTGCCTGCATATTCTTCCAGCGAGGCGTATTGTTTGACATTAAATTTGACATTGTGGATCAGGTATTTTTGGTTAAAGTCTGGGCGAATATGGTTGATGAGGCTGAATCGGTGACCAGGTTCCATACGGATCACATCACCTTGGGTTTCACCAAACTCTGTCTGTGTTTTAAATGCCTGAAGACTTTGGTCAATGTAATGCTGACCTGCTTCGGCTTCTTGAAAGCTCAAATGATCATGAAAGCTGTAATGTTCAAGAAATTGGCTTTCTTTTTGATGTTTAACATATTTCAGTGCCTTAGCAGGTTTGGTCAAGTCAAAACCAATGTGAGTGGCATGGTCAAAATGCACTCTTGAGCCTCGACTGAAACGGGCAAAACTGGTGTAGTCGGGTTCCATGCCATTACGCGGTCGCAATTCGATTTCTGGCTCTTCTATCAATGGCAGAGATTCATTGATGTCAGCAAAGACTAATTTGTGTTGCTTCTGTTCATGAACAAAATGGTAATGAATGCCTTCCCGCTCAAGAAGTCTTGAGATGAAGGCAAAGTCACTTTCATTAAATTGGACAGTGTAATTGAGTTCAGCGTATTTCTCTTTGAGATGAAATTCATATTCATCAGCCTTTAGTCCTGCTTCATCAAGCAGCTGGGTGATGATTTGTACAACTGTTTTTTGTTGGTAAATTCGGCAATTAGTACGGTAGTTTAAAAACCACAGCTTGGGTACCAGGGTGATTTCATAAACATAGGACTGACCATTTTCACCCATCATGGCGGCATCTTTAATGATGCCATGAAAATATCGAGATTCATTTTTGTAATACAGAGTCACAATGGTGGCTTGTTTGGCCAGTAAACTCAGGTCTAAATCGGGAATGCCACAGATAAATCGAGCGGTAAACTCATAGGGTGCCGAAAGAGTTTGTTGGCCTGAAAATTCAAATATTTTGAGCTCTTCAATACAATTGCTGATATCCAGTGTTAAACGCTGGGTATTGCCTGGTGAATTTTCTGAAGAAGCTTGAGGTGACATTTATGTGATATCCTTATCAAAGCCTTATGGAGCCTGGTATTAACCAATATTAAAAAGTGATGAAACAATTATAAAATTGTCATTAAAGCCATCACTGAAATCATCATCCTGATGAAAATGTGCTTGTATCTTAGCGAATACACACTATGTTATCAATGTTTTCTAATATACTCTGTCACACTTGAGAACTGCACCCATTATCTCTGAAAATGCAGACTGTATTTTTTTAGCTAAAAAGCTTCATTGTCTTTCTAAACATAACGGCACCTATTCTCGGACAGGTTTCTAGAACTTGCCCTAAATAATTTCTTCTGTATGATACTCAAATGACCAATAGCACTGAATTGAACATCCTGTCTGTCTCTGATTTTACTCGTAATGTCAAAAGCGTATTAGAGTATAACTTTCCTGCCGTATGGATTTCTGGAGAAATTTCTAATCTGGCCATGCCCCGCTCTGGACATTGGTATTTTACCCTTAAGGATGATCGCAGTCAGGTGCGTTGCGCCATGTTTCGACAAAGTAATCAACGGCTGACTTTCACTCCTAATGAAGGCATGCAGATTTTGGTTAAAGCACGAGTCAGTCTTTATGAGGCTCGTGGTGATTTTCAGCTGATTGTTGATAGTATGGAGGATGCAGGTGTTGGTGCTCTGCAACGTGCTTATAAGCAGTTGAAACTGAAATTACAGGCACAGGGTTTATTTGACACGCAACATAAGCTCGAACTCCCTGAACTGCCTCGATGTGTGGGTATCATCACTTCACCAACGGGCGCTGCACTGCACGATATTCTTAATGTTTTAAAACGTCGATTTCCTGCTCTGCCGATTATTATTTACCCTGCACAGGTTCAGGGTGTTAATGCACCAGAACAATTGCTTCATGCCTTACAACAGGCACAAAATCAGGCTTTATGTGATGTCTTAATTATTGGTCGTGGTGGTGGCTCTATCGAGGATCTCTGGGCGTTTAATAATGAAACCCTAGCCACTGCGATTTATGACTGCCCGATTCCAGTGATCAGCTCGGTTGGCCATGAGGTGGATTTTACAATCTGTGATTTTGTGGCTGACGTTCGCGCGCCGACGCCTTCTGCCGCAGCTGAATTAGTCAGTCCTGATCAAGAGGAATGGCTCAGCTGGCTACAAGGTATGGAGAGACAATTACAGGCTCATATTGAACGCTATCTATTGTCACTGCAACAACAACTGCAATGGCAGTACAAACAGCTCAAGCATCCAGGCCGTTATCTAGATGAAGTATCACAACGTATTGATGATTTGTCTGCACGTCTGGAACAACATCTAAAGCTTCAGTTGCAATCCCGCAGGGAAAAAACATTGACTCTTGAAGCACGTTTACAGCAATATTCTCCTGTGCACCAACTCAGTAGCCAACAAAATCAGCTCAATTTCTTGCAGCAACGTTTACAACAACGGATGCAAAATCTTATTGAACAATTACAACAAAAAATTATTTCACTGGCTCGGGAGATGGATGCTTTTAGCCCTCTGGCCACTCTTGGGCGAGGCTATAGTCTGGTTAAAAATGAGCAGGATGAATTAGTTAAGTCTGCCGATCAATTACAAAAAGATCAGCATGTAACCGTCTTTTTTGCCGATAGTCAGGCATTGATGACTGTTGATAAGCTTTTGGGCAAGTCACTCTAAAGCGATTGAGCTCTTCCATCAATGCTCCTTTAAAGCGCCCCTCACTCTTTAGCATTTTAGAAAGGGAGCTAAGAGTATGATAAAAAGACCTTCAGAGACAATCTTGCTACAAAAATGTGAAAAGGACTTTTCTGGTTAAAATTTAATCTATTTATCATTTTTTTCTAAAACACTCCATAATTCACTAATATACTAAATTTTCTGCATCCCTTACCCTGTCTGACTTTTAAAAATGTCCACATTTTCTGTCATAAAAAAGCCTTTTTTTTATTAAAAAAGAGCTTGACCTTATCGTCTTAAAAAACTACGATTTGCACATCAAAACACAACATCTTGTGTTTTTAGTTAAAGAAAACACAAGATAACCATAAAGCAACAAAATTACCACCAAAATAACAAAAGTTTTCAAGATGTTAGCAGATACTTATTTCTTGTTGCTTTAAATTTTAATTACCAACTCATCATTTTATTAGTTTTAAACGGGGACTTTTAAGTAATGACAGCTCAATTACACGCCATACCCAGCACTGTGACAGAAATACCTCTGCAGGCTGCGTCTTTAGACATTTGGGACACTAAATATCGTTTAAAAACCAAGGAGGGTGATGCGGTTGATGCAAACATTGATGAGACTTATAAAAGAGTAGCCAAAGCACTCTCAGATGTTGAAAAAGGTAAGAAGAATCAAGAACATTATTACACTGAATTTTTATGGGCTCTACGTCAGGGTGTCATCCCTGCAGGCCGTATCATTTCCAATGCAGGGGCACAAGAACACAAGCCTGCCACATCGACTATAAACTGTACTGTCTCAGGTGCTATTTCTGATTCTATGGATGATATTCTGGGCAAGGTTCATGAAGCAGGTCTGACGCTTAAAGCTGGCTGTGGTATTGGTTATGAGTTTTCAACGCTGCGTCCTAAAAATGCTTATGTTTCAGGTGCAGGTGCCTACACATCAGGCCCTCTTTCCTTTATGGATATCTATGACAAGATGTGCTTCACCGTTTCTTCTGCAGGCGGACGTCGTGGTGCACAAATGGCAACATTTGATATTGGTCACCCTGATGTTATTGATTTCATTCGTGCTAAGCGTGAAGACGGTCGTTTACGTCAGTTCAATTTATCATTATTAATCACCACTGAATTTGTTGAAGCGGTTAAAAACGAAGGCCCATGGAAACTCTCTTTCCCTGTCACTGAAAAAGAAGTCGAGCAAGATGACTTAGACTTAAATGATATTGAGCAAATCATCTGGCGCAACCTACCCAATAAAGACGGTTATATTGTCAATAATGATGGCTTAGTTGCCTGTCGCGTGACACGCACTCTGCAAGCCCGTCGTTTATGGGACATTATTATGTCCTCAACCTATGACTATGCAGAGCCTGGCTTTATTCTAATAGATAAAGTCAATGAGATGAATAACAACTGGTTTTGTGAAAACATCCGTGCCACTAACCCCTGCGGTGAACAGCCCTTACCGCCTTATGGTAGTTGTTTATTAGGTTCTATCAATCTGACCCGCTTTGTGAACAAACCGTTTACCAGTGATGCCTCTTTTGATTGGGATAACTACCGTAAGACCATTCAGATTTTCACTCGTATGCTGGACAATGTAGTTGAAATCAACGGTCTGCCTCTGGCACAGCAACGTGAAGAAATCACCAATAAGCGTCGTCACGGCATGGGTTATTTAGGACTGGGTTCTTCCTGCACCATGATGGGCATGAAATACGGTGATGATAATTCCCTGGAGTTCACCGAAGAAGTCACTAAAGTGATGGCTGTTGAAGGCTGGAAAGCGGGTCTTGAGTTGGCTAAAGAAAAAGGTCCTGCAAAAATTATGGATCAAATGTTTAAAGTCACAGGTGAAATGCTGCACAAGCGCCCTGAGATGCTCACCGACGGTTTCAAAGACGGTGATAAAATTCCAGGCAAGATCCTTCATACTAAATACAGCCGTTATATGCAGCAGCTCGCAAAAGAAGAACCTGAATTAATTAAAGAACTGGCCGAAGTGGGGGCACGCTTCACTCACCACAGCTCAATTGCACCCACTGGCACCATTTCTTTATCTTTGGCAAACAACTCCAGTAACGGTATTGAGCCCAGCTTTGCCCATCACTATTCTCGTAACGTGATCCGTGAAGGCAAAAAGACCAAAGAAAAAGTCGATGTCTTCTCTTTTGAATTACTCGCTTATCGTGAAATGGTGAATGCCAATGCCATGCCTTATTCTGACAACCCCGATGAGCAATTGCCTGACTATTTCATTACCGCAGACAGCATTTCTCCCAAGCAGCATGTGGATGTCCAGGCTGCAGCCCAGAAGTGGATTGATTCATCCATTTCTAAGACGGCCAATGTACCTACCGACTACCCTTATGAAGATTTTAAAGACATCTATGAATACGCCTATGATAAAGGTCTTAAAGGCTGTACGACCTTCCGCTTTAACCCAGAAGCATTTCAGGGCGTATTAGTGAAAGAAGCGGATTTAGAAAAAACAACGTATCAATTTACTTTAGAGAATGGTGACGTAGTCAATCTCAAGGGTAATGAAGAGGTTGAGTATGATGGTGAAATGCATACCGCAGCTAATTTATTCGATGCCCTTAAAGAAGGCTACTACGGAAAATTCTAAAGGAAGATAAAGGCTTATGAACATGGCAATAAAAATTGACAGTAAAATTGTCGGCTATAAAGTACTGACCGATGAAAATAAGAATGAACCCACAGAACCATGCAATGATGATCCCATCAAAGAAAGTATGCATGAAAATCTGGAGCGTCCTGAGATGCTTCTGGGTTCAACCTATAAAATAAAAACACCTCAATCAGAGCATGCATTATATATAACAATTAATGACATGATTTTAAATATGGGGACAGAGCATGAAGAGCGCCGCCCATATGAAGTATTTATTAACTCTAAGAATATGGAACATTTTCAGTGGGTGCTTGCACTGACTCGAGTCATCTCTGCTGTCTTCCGCAAAGGTGGTGATGCCTGCTTCCTGGTTGAAGAGCTAAAAGCGGTATTCGATCCCAAAGGTGGCTACTTTAAAAAAGGCGGTGTTTTCATGCCCTCTTTGGTTGCAGAAATAGGCTGCGCTATTGAGTCACATATGAAATTCATTGGTATGCTCAAAGACAGTGAATTAGATGAACATCAAAAAAAATTAATTGCGGAAAAGCGCAAACAGTTTGAAGAAAAAACCAAAGCAGCAGATAAAAATGAGTCCAGTGACTTTCCAGACCAAGCTCAGCTGTGCAGCAAATGTCAAACTAAAGCTCTGGTACTCATGGATGGTTGCATGACCTGCCTCAGTTGTGGTGACAGCAAATGTGGATAAATTGATTTAGATTGTGTGTTTAGGATTACCCCATAAGTTGCATTAAATTATAAGCCGTACTCTTTTTAAGTGTACGGTTTTCTTGAACTATTCCAACTCCATATGCATTTTAATCTAATAGTGTTTATCCACTTGTCTTAGTCAAATTGTAAAGTATGCGCTTAATCAACCATCGCTATTCCCAAACAATTCTCTCAGCTTCATAATGCGCCTCACTAATTTATTATGAGGACAAATTGTTTAACAGTAGACATTTATAACTATCTTCATTAATTAAGAAATGAAATAAGATGGCTTATGTGTGGTTTATTTCTATCTACTTTTCTAGTCGCTATCCATAGATCATTTTTTATAGTTTTATCAGGTTTCCATAGAATATTTAGCTTACCCTCACTTAATGAGTGCTCACAAATATAACGCGGTAGAACACTGATTCCCCATCCTGTTTCAATTGCTTTACGAATCGCTAACAGACTAGGCACGACCATTACAGGTTTAATATTGGGTCGTTGGTTAAAAGCAATGTGCCAGAACCTCCGAATAATGGGTAGCTCTGTCGAATAACTGATCCAGTTTTGATTCAATATAAACTGTTCGATTTTATTGAGTGAATTTCTCTGGCTTATAAGATTTTTCGGAAGTTTGATATCTGGAGGTGCAATCAGGTAAAACTCCTCTTCATCAATTTTTAAATAATCCAAATTATTTCCCCGAATCTGTTGTGTAGAAATAACCGCATCAAGTTTCCCAAGGGATAACTTTTCTATCATTTTTTCTGCATCACTTGTTTCAATATACAACTTAAGTTGTGCATTTTTCAGTTTTTCTATGCCCATGTTATGAAAATAATCTAAAGGAACACCAAAACGAATACTTGGAATCGTCTTTACAGATGTATCTCGTAAGGTAGTCGATACTTTTTCAAGACTATCCATTGAGGGGGCCATGCGACTATACAACTCATTGCCATATTCAGTAGGGAGCATTTTTCTCGGGGTACGTTTAAATAATAACTGTTTAACGGTTGTTTCAAGTGCAACTATGTGTTGACTTATTGCTGGCTGTGTAAGGTTACGTGCTTCCGCTGCACCTGTGACAGTTCCACTTCGATAAACAGCAATAAAGCTTCTATACCATTCAAAATTTACCATAAATATATTTATACCTATTAGCAATTAATATAATTATTATTGTATCTTAACTGCTTGTATGCTGTCACTTGAAAATAAGTTAACCAATTCTAATTAACTCAAACAACTAAGGAATATTGAATGACTGCAGTACAGAGTATTTTGATTATTGTGACCAGCGTTGGTGAAATTTCTCCAAATGAACCAACAGGTGTTTGGCTAGAAGAATTAGCCGTGCCTTATGTCGAATTTATCAACAGAGGCTACAACGTCACTGTTGCCAGCATAAAAGGAGGTAAAGCGCCTATTGATCCTCGAAGTAAGCCTACCACTGAACAGGAAAAACTATGGGGTGGTGCCATCAAAGCATTAGAAAACACCTCAGTTCTCTCTTCCATAAACTCATCTGATTTTAGTGCAGTACTTATACCTGGAGGTCATGGAACAATGTATGATTTTCCAAAAAGTAAGAGTTTAGGTGAATTGCTAAACAAATTTGCCCAGCAAGAAAAAATAATTGCCTCAATGTGTCATGGCCCGGCAAGTCTCGTTAATGTAGTACTTTCAGATGGTTCGCATTTAGTTTCAGGTAAAACGCTCACCAGTTTTACCAATGATGAAGAGTCTGCTGCAGGGTTCACTGAAAAAATGCCATTTTTACTTGAAAGCCGCTTGCGTGAGCTTGGAGCTAAATTTGTTGTGCAGCCCAATTGGTCTGATCATGTGGAAATAGACGGTAAACTTATTACAGGACAAAATCCACAGTCAAGCAAAAGTGTTGCTCTGTCAATTATTGACATACTTTCAGATAACTCAGGAGAGTAAAATGAAAATTATTTTTGCTCTAATGATTATTGCTTTAGCAAGTCAAACCCTTATGGCTCATGAAAATGTTATTCAAGGAGTTATGAAACATAGCCATTATTTGAAAGAATTGCAGGTAAAATCATTTGGGGATTTACGTTTGATTCGAGAGAATAAACTAATCCCAAGTTTTCCATTCTCTAAAATCAAATCTGATGATTTATATGGAATAGGAATGCCAAAGGGACTTGATAGAGAATTATTGATTACATCAGGTGATTTGTATGAAAGCTTTTTTGATAATCATACCTATTCGGCTGGTATTGTAAAAGAAGATCGTGCTATTGCTTTTTTGGCTTATGTTAATGTAAAAAAATGGACAACAATAAGACTGTCTGAAGATATTACTACCTTTGCTCAACTTGAACGTGCATTACCTGAATTAGCTAAGAGTGCCAGCATTAACTCAACTGTACCATTTCCATTTATTTTACATGCAAAGATAGACGGCTTGAAATGGTATATTGTCGATGGGATGGGAAACGGTAAACCGAATCATCTGTCCAGTTTTCTAAGGTCTCGGTATATCGGTGGACTGAATGATGTAGAAATTGAAGGCGTAGGTTTCTACTCTGACAAACATAAAGGCATTATGTCTGCACCAAGTAGTAGTATGCATATCCATTTTCGTACAATTTCAAAACCATTATTTGTAGGTCATATCGACAATGAAATGATTCTGGTTAAGGGGGCGACACTTCAATTTCCTTCGCTGGATTAATATAAATTCTGTACAAGACATGCTTGAATTTTATCTTGTACAGAGCATTAATTCTTGTTACATCAAACTTTTCCATTCTACTTGAAGCTCGTAACTTTTTGGATCTAACTGGGTTGTATCGGCAATTAATCTTACAGAGGTCAAGTTAATTGATCCGATTTTGTGAATTGATAGTAGATAACACACTCGGTTAATTGGAAGTACCGAGGTAAAATGTCAGGGCATTGGAATTGAAGAGGTAAGGGATTTTATTCCTCTAAATATACCCGATATTATGTCACTAAAACAACTTCAGTTACGTTCATATAAATGAACATTTATATGAGTTTTTCTTGAAAAATAGATTTTTGAGCATATAACGTTTACTACAGTAAACATTTATCCAAAACAATGTCGATTAAAAACTCAAATCTCAGCGCCTATGAGTATTATAAACAACAGGAAAAACAAGCGTTATTATGAAAATTATTTCTATCCCCCAACTCGGACGAATACTGCTTGATGGCAGAAAAGAGAAAGGGTTAAAACAAAAAGAAGTTCTTGAACAAGTAAATGTTGGGCGTACAACCCTCTCCAAGTTGGAAAATGGTTTGTGTGAGCATATTGATATGGCTATTATTTTTCAATTACTGTCACTGTATGGACTATCGCTGGATGTCAGCCCTAGTCAATTAAATCAGCGCTTAAGAACCCGAAGCAAAGCAGGAAGGAGCTAATGCTTGATGAGGACCCAATTTATGTCTGGCAGAAAATAAACAAAGATGAAGCCCATCTGGCAGGTCAACTGAACTTTATTCCCTCACAAAATAAGAAACCAGAAAAATATATTTTTGACTACAATCCTGACTTTGAAAGTATCGTTTCTCTATTTTGGTATTCAATACACAGGACTGAATAAAAAAATAGCAAGGGAAATAATTAAAGAAGTGAGACAGGGTATAAAGGACACATTCAGTTTAATAAAAGAGATCGAAAACAAGCAAAACCATAATACGCTCCAAACCCTGAAAGATTATTGGCTCAAGGTTTAAAGTAAACAGTTTACCAAGAGTGCGTTACTTAGCATGTAGAAAAGTATCAGATACATTTATTCCACTTGCTGATATATCAAATTTTGAACAAGATATTTATTATAAGTGACATATTATAATCTCATTGACAATTAAGTCAGAAAATAGAAATTGCAGCTCATGGGGCATATTTGTTGTAGCTTATGTTGCTCAGTATATATTGAACTAACTGATTAATATACGCTGAATATTGCAGTTTATAGGTACCTCCATAGATTATCACACCTCTGTCGACACATAATACTTACTTCAAGTCTTAGGTTTTAAGGCAGATAGCTGAAAATCCTAAACAACTTTTATAATTTACTAATCCACTTTAAACATCTCATGACAAGCAAGACATTGCTGCATTATTTCACCCGTAAATAGAGTAAGCGTTTCCATATCATCTGTT
>JADGEK010000210.1 GCA_016744395.1 Gammaproteobacteria bacterium
CTTGTGGTGAAATTTCAAATGTTCTCCAATAAAGGTAGAAATGAAATGATAGCTGTGATCATAATCATCCTGCATACGTAAATTAATGGGAAACTTCATTACTTCACAGGCATCCAGTAAATCTTGAGGATAAAGCTGATCTGATAAAAATTCATCTCCGGTACCATGGTCAATGAGCAATGGAATTGGCTTAGCACCCGCTTTCACTAACTCAGTTGCATCATACTGTTTCCAACTCTCTTGATCATCTCCAAGATAATTTGAAAAACAACCTTCACCCCAACCACAAACCATGGGATGACAAATTGGAGAAAATGCAGAAACCGATCGATACTGATCAGAATTTTTTAAAGCGCAAATTAAAGCACCATGTCCGCCCATTGAATGACCACTGATAGAACAGACACCAGGGATCACTGGAAATTCAGCTTCAATTAATTCTGGCAGCTCTTGAGTCACATAATCATACATCTGATAATGTGCCGCCCAGGGTGCCTCAGTGGCATTCACATAGAAACCAGCCCCCATTCCCAAATCATAACGTTCTGGATCATCCGCAACGTCATCACCTCTGGGGGAAGTATCCGGCATAATTAATGCCAGACCCAGTTCAGCCGCATAACGTTGGGCACCTGCCTTAGTACGGACATTGTCATCCGTACAGGTAAGTCCGGATAACCAATAAACAGCAGGCACTTTTTCGTTCTCTGCCTGTGGTGGCAGATAAACAGAAAAAGTCATTGTGCCATTACAGCTTTTTGATTGGTGCTCATAACGATTGAGCCAACCACCAAACTCTTTAACACTTTCAATTTTTTTCATTAAAGAATACCAATCTAAATTAAAAAATAATAACTGAACGGATGCTCTCACCACTGTGCATCAAATCAAAGGCACGATTGATGTCTTCTAATGGCATGGTATGGGTCACCATAGAGTCCAGTTCAATTTCACCATTCATATATCGTTCAACATAACCAGGTAGTTCCGTACGGCCTTTAACACCACCAAAAGCACTGCCCTTCCAGGTACGACCAGTAACTAATTGAAATGGACGGGTACTGATTTCCTGACCCGCACCTGCAACACCAATGATGGTAGAAACACCCCAGCCATTATGACAACACTCCAGAGCTTCACGCATCACATGAACATTACCAATACACTCAAAGGAATAATCCACACCACCCTTAGTCATCTCTACAATGGCTTCTGTCACTGTGCCTGGTAGAGTATTTGGATTAATAAAATCGGTTGCGCCAAGTGCTTTAGCCATTTCAAATTTATCTGGATTGATATCAATCGCAATAATTCGACTCGCTTTTGCCATAACAGCGCCTTGAATACAAGACAATCCAATACCGCCCATGCCAAAAACAGCAACTGTTGAACCTGGCTCAACTTTAGCCGTATTTAAAACAGCACCAATACCTGTCGTCACACCGCAACCCAGTAGACAAATTTTATCCAGAGGCGCTGCTTTATTCACCTTGGCTAAAGCAATTTCAGGTACAACGGTATATTCAGAAAAAGTTGAACAGCCCATATAGTGATAAATAGATTTACCGTTTTTTGAAAAACGTCGGGTATTATCAGGCATATAACC
>JADGEK010000157.1 GCA_016744395.1 Gammaproteobacteria bacterium
CTTTGTTAAGAGCGGTACCGCTGACTGAGATGCACATTATACGCAGTAATTTCCTGCCGTCAATACATTTTTTATTTTATTTTCACTTTCTTTTTTTACTTAAAAAACAAGTTAAAAACACTGTGAAAATAAAAAGGGAATGAGTCGCACCTTTTGTTTTAGCTAAAGGCTTTTTACCTCATCCCCTTGTATATTTGGTAGCTATGAGTGGACTTGAACCACCGACCCCAGCATTATGAATGCTGTGCTCTAACCAGCTGAGCTACATAGCCATCACTCTCTTCTTCATGAAGAGAGGCGCATATTCTACTTTATTTGTTTAATATGTCAATGGTCTTTTTAAATTTAGCGATTACTTTTGCGGCATAAAGCTCACACATTAAATCTGAAATGTAAAACGTCACCGTCTTGTACAATATAGTCTTTACCTTCGACTCTTAGTTTGCCTTTTTCTTTTGCGCCAGCTTCACCTTTGAACGCTGCAAAATCATCATATGCAATGACTTCAGCACGAATAAAGCCTCTCTCAAAATCAGTGTGAATCACTGCTGCTGCTTTTGGGGCTGTTGCACCAACAGGAATTGTCCATGCTCTTACTTCTTTAACACCTGCCGTAAAGTAAGTTTGTAAATTGAGTAATTGATAGCCTGCTCGTATCACTCGATTAAGCCCTGGCTCTTCCAGACCTAAATCTTCTAAAAATTCTTTTAATTCTTCTGCATCCAATTCAACCATTTCTGATTCAATGGCTGCACAGACACTGACAACTCCAGAACCTTCCTTTTCAGCATATTCTTTTACTTTATCCAGGTACGGGTTATCTTCAAACCCATCTTCATCAACATTTGCGACATAAACGGTTGGTTTCAGTGTTAATAACTGTAAATCTCTAATCTCAAGTTTTTCATCATCATTGAGCCCTAAAGTTCTGGCCGTTTCACCTTTCTCAAGATGCTCCATGATCTTTTCCAGTAAACCTTTACGTACTAATGCCTCTTTATTACCACTTTTGGAATTTTTAACTGCTTTATGGTGTGCTTTTTCAATACTGTCTAAGTCAGCTAAGGTCAATTCTGTATTTATAATTTCAATATCATCAATTGGATCAATTTTTCCCGAAACGTGAACAATGTCTTCATTTTCAAAACATCTAACCACGTGGGCAATGGCTTCTGTTTCACGGATGTTAGCAAGAAATTTGTTCCCAAGCCCTTCCCCTTTTGATGCACCTGCAACCAGGCCTGCAATATCAACAAATTCCATTGAGGTCGGCATGATTCGCTCTGGTTGTACAATTTCAGCTAGCACATCTAATCGAGGATCAGGCATAGGAACAATGCCCACATTAGGCTCAATGGTACAAAATGGATAGTTTTCAGCCTGAATGCCTGCTTTTGTTAGCGCGTTAAATAGGGTTGATTTGCCCACATTAGGTAAACCAACAATTCCACATTTAAATCCCATGATATTTTCTCTGTGCTAGGTGTATTAAGTTATATTTTATTAAGACTTGTATACTCATGCCTTCGAAAACACAATGAGTATATATGTATTATTTTGTGTGTAACTGATTCATTGCTTTTTGCATATCGCCCTGCAATATCAGTTCAATTGAATCAATTGATTTTTCAAGTGCCGATTCAATGAGTAATTTTTCACTTTTTGGTGTTTTGCCTAGAACAAATCCAACCACCTGTTCTTTGCTTCCTGGATGACCAATGCCTAATCTGAGACGATAAAAATTTTTGCCTAATTGAGCGATACTATCCCGTAGGCCATTATGTCCGCCATGACCACCACCCTGTTTTAGTTTTACACTACCTGGGGATAGATCAAGTTCATCATGTACAATTAAAATTTGTTCAGGTTTGATTTTGTAGAATTGAGCAAGCCGAGCAATTGATTGTCCGCTGCGATTCATAAAGGTCGTTGGTTTGAGTAACCAGATATTACCAGAAGGAGAATTAAATTTTGCAACTTCACCTAAAAATTTGGATTCACTTTTAAGTGTCAGATTGTATTGAGAAGCCAGTCGGTCAATAAACCAAAAGCCCGCATTATGACGAGTTTTTTCATATTCATTTCCAGGATTACCTAATCCTACAATTAGCTGAATATTATTCGTATCACTACTCATCTGCGGGCTTCTGTTTTATTTTCTACTTATAGAGTCGGCTCTTTGATAGGAGCCAAGAAGAAATTACTCTTCTTCTGAACCTTCTTCAGCATCAGCACCATCTTCAGCATCAGTCTCTTCTTCTATTTTTTCACCGCGAGGCATGTGAATTGAAGCAACGGCCTGATCATGCCCTTCACCTTGCATCAAGATCACACTTGAAACACCTTCAGGCAATGTAATATCAGTTAAGTGCACTGAGTCACCGACATCCATACCTGCCATATCAACTTCAATAAATTCAGGTAAATCGCTCGGTAAACAACTGATTTCAAGTTCAGTCATAAGGTGAGAAACAAGGCCACCCTCTTTAACACCAGGACAAGCTTCTTCATTGAGGAAGTGTAATGGGACATTAACGTGCAATGCGTGTGCTGCATCAATACGTTGGAAGTCAGCATGCATAATTTGAATTTTTGCAGGGTGACGTTGCATGTCTTTAATAATGACCTGCTCTGATTTTCCATCAACTTCGATAGTCAGAATGTGTGAGAAGAATGCTTCATCTTCACAAGCATGCATAATATCATCATGTCTAAAAGTAAGCATGGTCGGCTCTTTATCCAGACCATATATAATTGCAGGTACTCTACTCGCGTGACGCAGGCGGCGGCTCGCACCTTTCCCTGTATCAGTTCGTAGTTCTGCAGCAAGAGTAAAAGTTGCACTCATTGTTGTATCTCCAAAATAAAATATTAACGTCTGGACATATTAGACCAAACAAAATTCCTGCCATCGCGACCAATGACAGAGTGAGCAGAATACTGTTTTAGTACTCTGATAGAGGCTTTGCCTCAAATAAGTTATTCAGATAAAGATTTTGTCTAAAAAAATTTATCTGAATTAATCCATATACAATGAGCTAACCGATTCTTCACGATTAATTCTCATCATCGTTTCGCCTAAGATCATTGCACTGCTTAATTGGCGAATTTTGTTACATTGCTTTGCTTGTGGGCTCAGCGGGATTGTGTCTGTTACTACTAAATGATCCAGTTCGGACGCATTTAAATTATCAATAGCAGGGCCTGATAGCACTGGATGTGTAATATAAGCCATGACTTTAGCTGCACCATGATTTTTCAACGCTTGCGCTGCTTTACACAAAGTGCCTGCAGTATCGACCAAATCATCAATGAGTACACAGGAACGGCCCTCTACGTCACCAATGATATTCATGACTTTAGCCACATTCGCTTTAGGTCGACGTTTATCGATGATTGCCAGATCAGCATCATCAAGACGTTTAGCCAGAGCTCTTGCACGCACTACACCACCGACATCAGGTGAGACTACCATTTGGTCTGGGTATTTCTGACGCCAGATATCGCCAAGTAAAATAGGTGAAGCATAAACATTATCAACAGGGATATCAAAAAACCCCTGAATCTGGTCAGCGTGTAAATCGACCGTCAGCATTCTGTTAATGCCCACTCCAGATATCATATTTGCAACCACTTTCGCCGTAATGGCAACGCGAGCAGAGCGTGGTCGTCTGTCTTGCCTCGCATAACCAAAGTAAGGCATAACTGCGGTAATTCTTCTTGCTGATGCGCGGCGGATGGCATCTGCCATAACCATCAACTCCATTAGATGATCATTGGCAGGCATACTAGTCGGTTGGACAATGAATACGTCTTTTCCACGTACATTTTCCATCAATTCAACCATAATTTCAGAATCACTGAACTTGTCTACAGAAGCTCTGCCCAATGGCATATTCAAATGTCTGGCAATATCTTGTGCAAGTTTCGGATTAGCATTTCCCGAAAAAATCATCATGTCAGAATCGGACACTGTGTGTTCCCCAGATACAGATAATTAAATTACATCAATTGTAGCAATCTTTCTCAGAAAAGCATCTATTTAATATTGTTTCTTCAGGTCTTTTCAAATTGTACAAAAATTTTTAAAATCGATTACATGAGACTGATTTATCACTTTTTGATAAATATTTTATAGTATAAGTTCATAGTAGGTGCGATCATTGAAGTGGCTGGGCCGGCAGGATTCGAACCTGCGCATGCCAGGATCAAAACCTGGTGCCTTACCGCTTGGCGACGGCCCAACAATAACAACCGAACATTTTTCTATTTTACTAATAATAAAAACATTAAACGTAAACAGATTAAGGTAAGTAAAAAAGCTCCTTACCAAAAATGTGGGCAGATTATACGATGAAAATTTACAATTGTCACACTCAAATGTCATTATTTTTGATTTTTTTTTGATAAAGCAGCATCAAAGCCTAATTCAAAAACAACCAAAAGGCATTTAAAAACACTTAAACCTATGAATACAAAGGTGATATATTTTTTCCTTGTGCAACAAATCCTGAAAAGTGTGCTGGTTTTTTTAACAAAATTTCTTTTGCATACTGTTCTGACTCCACAGAAGCAAAAATACATGCTCCTGTTCCAGTCATTCTTGGTTCAGCAAATTGCCCAAGCCATTGAATGGCTGCATCCACTTCTGGATAGCACTCTCTTACAATTGGCTCACATACATTTTTCCCCTGACCAGAGAAAAAATCATCAATACTGATCGACTTACAATTTCTCTTTAAGCCTGGATTCGAAAAAATCTCAGCCGTTGAAACAGAAACGGAGGGAATTAAGACAATAAACCAGGATTCATTTAATTGAACGGCAGAAAGCTCTTCTCCAACACCTTCAGCCCATGCTGAAAAACCATGAATAAAGATCGGTACATCAGCACCTAGCTTCACTCCCAGATTTGCCAAAGTTGACATATCAAATTCTAACTGCCAAAGCTGGTTCAATGCCACGAGCGTTGTGGCGGCATCACTACTCCCGCCGCCTAAACCACCGCCCATTGGAAGGCGCTTAGTAATACTTATTTCCACACCTAAAGAACAGTCACTATACTGTTGCAATAATTTTGCAGCCCTCACGGTTAAATCATCTTCTGGTTTCACGCCAGGTAATGGATTGTTGTGTCTTATTTCATTATGCTCAAGCACTTTAAAAGACAGTTCATCTGAGTAATCCAAAAACTGAAACACCGTTTGCAATTCATGGTAGCCATCTTCTCGTTGCCTGGTAATGTGTAAAAAATGATTAATTTTGGCTGGAGCCAGCCAAATTTTATTAGATTGATTAATTGCTCAGTTCCTCCAGATCGTCAAACTGCCAGCGAGTAATGATCAATTTAATTTTTATATCTTGCTTGGTGGCAATGATCTTTTTGGGCAATGCAATTTTATCTCCTGAGAATTGCTCTACACTGGCTCTTTTAGAGTATTGAATGTGCCAGCCAGCTTGAAACATATCACTGATTTGTTGTTCTTTATTGTATTTTAATTTTGCTGTTATGTCTGGATTAGGATATCCCTGCACCCAATAGCGTAATGAGCTGATTGGAAATTCCCATCCTGTTTCCTGGTACAATAGCTGCTCAAGATTATGACTCATAATTTCTTTTCCAGGCGTTTTCAATCGCACATTTTGCGCAATTTGACTGACTTGTAATTCAGTTTCACCCAAAGGCCCTGTAAAACTCAATTGAAAATCTTGTTTCTGCTGAGTCCAGGAAAATTTGGCATACCAGTTTTCTTGTCCACTAATAATGCTGATGCGACCATTTATATTCCAATTTTCTGGAACCGCACTCAGCAACGGCTGTTGCTCGAACGGCTCCTCATCGCTTGATACTTTTGGAGTAATCGATGTGCAACCAGAGATAAATACCAGAAAAGGGAGTGATAGGGCAAATGCCTGAAGAGCTATATTTCTCCACTCAGATAGGAGATAGAGTCTTCGAGATAATGATTTTATAATTGATACTCGGTTTAAAATGATAAAATACAGAACATTTATTTTATCATATGCCATTTATTGTGACTATTTTAGGTAACGCGTTCTTGTACCGATCAATACACGATGTTCTGGATCGCTCTTTAATGCTTTATCCCAAATTGATTTTGCTTTTTGAGTCTGCCCTGCAACCCAAAGTATTTCACCATAATGAGCAGCAATTTCAGGATCAGGTTCTTTATCATAGGCTTTTTTCAGATAA
>JADGEK010000211.1 GCA_016744395.1 Gammaproteobacteria bacterium
AGGTACAACGGTATATTCAGAAAAAGTTGAACAGCCCATATAGTGATAAATAGATTTACCGTTTTTTGAAAAACGTCGGGTATTATCAGGCATATAACCTGTCCAGAGCGTAGGAGCAATAGTCTGGCAAAGATTACTTTTAGTCGACTCACAGTGCTCACAATGACCACATTCAGGAATATAAAGTGGAATTACATGATCACCCACTTCCAGAGATTTAACCCCGGCACCCAATTCAACTACTTCACATCCACCTTCATGCCCTAACACACAGGGAAACATACCTTCGGGATCATCACCCGATAAGGTAAAGGCATCAGTATGACAAACACCCGATGCATGCACTTTTAAAAGTACCTCACCTTCCTTAGGACCCTCAACATCAATTTCTTCAATGGATAGTGGCTGCTTGGGTGCCCAAGCGACTGCTGCTTTTGCTTTCATATTTTTTTCCTTTGTTTAAAACGAATCATTCATTGACTTGGATAGTTTAACCTAAATAATCAGTTCAACTGATTATTCAAGTTTAAATTCAAACAGGCCCTATTTATTCTTAATAATACACGATCTTAGAATGAATGTTCATTTCTGTCAAGAAATAAACATTCATCCTTATCTAAATAAGACCACAATAAAAACTTATAAAAAGCTCCGGATATTTATTGATCTACTGGACAGGAACCTAAGCGAAACTCCATCAAATAGACTAATTCCCCAGCTGTGATCCATCAAGGGAGGACAATGATCACTTACTGAAGGTTAAATAGCCATCCAGAACTTTTTATAAGCCGTTATCTGCTCAGTCATAAAACCTCACTGTTTTGTATAGATGACAGATATTAAAATCAGGCTTAATGATCAGTTAAAATTGATTTAACGACTTTGGTTACATGAGTATGCGGCATACCATAGGGCACGATTGTTGCTAAATTTCCATCACCATTAAGGATAAAAATATCGGCATTATGCTGAACATGATAATTTTCACCCATCATTTTCATGGCTTTGTACGTTACTTGGTATTGTTTCGCAACTTTGGCTATTTCTTTTGTACTACCCGTTAAACCAATTAAATTGGATTGAAACTCTTTTAAATAAGAGTTCAAAGTATTAACAGAATCTCGTTCGGGATCAATACTGATAAATACTGCCTGCACTTTATTGGCTTCCTTTCCGAGTTCGTGCAATGTTGAAATCATTTTAGATAATTCCGTAGGACACACTTCAGGACAAGATGTATAACCAAAAAAAATCATAACTACTTTGCCACGCAGTTGCTTCAAGTCAAACGGTTGATTATTTTGATCTGTCAGTTGAAAGTCTCCACCTATTAATTTTTTTTGCACATCAGGAGCAGAAGCATATGCACCCTGAATGAATAAGAACAATAGCACAATAGCAATTTGTTTCATCTATCTTACCTCTACGTTAGTACCACGAACCCAATTCGGATCATCCGAACTGATATCACCAATAGGTGCGGCGAATGAGTCCAAAATAATTTTATTAACGTTATCTCCTGTCAACGCCTGCATAAAAGTGACTAATTCATTCATTTCCTCATCCGTTAGACCAAGAGGTTTA
>JADGEK010000212.1 GCA_016744395.1 Gammaproteobacteria bacterium
TTTATAATTTACTAATCCACTTTAAACATCTCATGACAAGCAAGACATTGCTGCATTATTTCACCCGTAAATAGAGTAAGCGTTTCCATATCATCTGTTTCAGCACGAATAACGAGTTCCTCAAACATCATATGTGTTGGGCCTCCAATTTCTTGAAAAGATTTGGGGGTTTTTAATTTTATAGATTTAGGCGTTGCTCTGGCCATCCTGTTGCCTGAGTAACGTGCAGCTTTGATGATCTTTTCTGGATTATTCTCACCAATTCCTGAAATGATACCTTGAATACTAGCAAGCATTTGACGCATTTCACTGAGAAACTCTGCTTTTTCAGTTTTTGTTAATCCTAAAGATATTCGTTGTTCGATTGCTTGTGTCCCCTGATTTTCTGCCCAGGAATTAATTGAAATAATAATCAACAGTAAAACAATAAAATATTTTAAATACATAATAATTACCAGAGTCAGTAAAAATATCGCTATTCTAATTTTGTTAATGGTTCTACACAATGCGATTACCTAACATAGGATAATCGTTGAGAACGACAAGCTGTTCAACATCGTCAATCGGTGAAGACGCTTCTAATGCTTGCTCAAATAAGGAATTGAACTTTAATTTATCTCAAGACAACAGGACAGAGTAAAAATTGATACTTAGTCACCCTGAAAAAAGAAAATTTGGAAACTTCATATTTTTGCGTACTTGTTAAATTCACTTAGTGGAGTCAATCATTCAATATTAATTATCAATAATTGAATTCCACATCAAGCGCGAAGCCATTTCAAAGTGTTCTTCTAACTCGTACGTTTTGGGGCGTGTGAGCTGTTTAGTCAGATTGAGAATCGAACCAGGAATATCATACATAGATTCTAATTTTGCCAAACTCGCTGCTTTTAATTCTTCTTCAGTGACAACTTCACTCACCAGACAGAGTTTTTTCGCTTCATCTGCAGAAATGGCTTTGCCGTCCATCATCAATTCCATCGCCTTTGTAGCTCCCAGTTGACGAGACATAAAGAAAGACACTGCACCAGCAGGCGTCACTCCAATTTTCAAGCCAGGAAATTCAATGCTCAAATCACTTGCAGCAATACGGTAGTCACAAGCCAGAAAATAACCAAATGAATCAATTGAGACCTGACCTCGAATTGCAACCACACTGGGTTTAGAAAATTCATTGATGGCCAGGGTAAGGCGCTTAACGGCATTCCCATAACGGGTCACACCCATTTCTTTTTGCACATATCCCGTATGAGATTGAATCGATGTTATAAAATCCTGTAACACTTCAATGCGTTCATATTCCGCAGTATGCAGCGCCAAGATACCTTTAATCTCTTTGTCTAGTTCAATGGCGTTTAAACACTCAAGCATCTCATGCATTTTAGATGCATCCATGGCCATTTTAAAAGACTCTGATTTGAGACAAATAATTGCTGTCTGTCCCTCATAAGTACAAGAAAAAACATCGCTATCGTAATTACTATAATCGCTCATGAATCGGGCCTATTTTTTGTATTCTTATTGATCATCAATGCATCCTGCAAAGTGATTCGATTAGACAATTTAATGAAAAATTTT
>JADGEK010000048.1 GCA_016744395.1 Gammaproteobacteria bacterium
TATTATTAAGTGAACAAATTTACAGGGCTTATAGTATTCTTAAAAATCATCCATACCACCGATGACTACAGGCTTCTCTATCAATCTATTTGAAAACATAAATAAAAAACTGAAGTGAAATAAATACTTTGACTGAAAATCCCCTAATCTATCTTGCATCCAAATCACCAAGAAGACAGGAACTTCTAAACCAGATGGGAGTCTCATTTAAAGTAATCGATCAGTTTACTGAAGAAAATCACGACTTAAAAGAAACGCCAGAAGCTTTTGTTTCTCGCCTGGCCCTGGAAAAGGCAATGGATGCTTTTCACAGGCAATCTAATCAGGTGATCCCTGTTCTGGGGGCAGATACTGCTGTTATTTTGAATGGACACATTTTGGGTAAACCAAAAGATAAGGAGCAGGCAATTGAAATGCTCTTGGCCTTATCTAACCAAACACATCAAGTTTTGACGGCCGTTGCTCTAATCAATGAGCAAAAAATTGAACAGTGCATTTCCATGACTGAGGTTTCATTCTCAACATTGACCAGAAACATGTGTGATAATTATTGGGACACTGGCGAACCCGCTGATAAAGCAGGAAGCTATGGCATTCAGGGGCAAGGTGCTCTTTTTGTGCACAGTATTAATGGCAGTTATTCCGGGGTTATGGGACTGCCAATCCATGAAACAAACATTTTATTAAAACAATTTGGTATTTTCTTGTTGTAGAGGCCTTGCGTGCAAAGTTTTTACATTTTAGACCATTAACTAACTTCATAAATCGATAAGAAAAAATAGTATGAGTGATGAGCTGCTGATAAATGTGACACCACAAGAAACTCGTGTGGCAAAAGTAGAAAATGGCATGTTACAGGAAGTAACAATAGAACGTGCCAGCCGACGAGGCCTGGTGGGTAATATCTATAAAGGTAAGGTGTGCAGGGTGTTACCAGGCATGCAGGCGGCATTTCTTGAAATCGGTTTACAACGAACTGCTTTTTTGCACCTGTCGGATATTGTGACGTCAGATGACAAAAAAAATGAGGAGCAGGAGCCGACCATTAGTGACTTGCTTCGAGATGGCCAGGAAATACTGGTGCAGGTTGTTAAGGATCCTATGGGTACAAAAGGTGCTCGCCTCACTACCCATATAACGATACCCGCACGTTATTTGGTTTATATGCCTAATTCTAATCATATCGGTATTTCTCAGAAACTCGAAGATGATGATGAAAGAGACCGCCTGAAAGATATTATAAAAAATCTGTTGCCCGAGTTTAATGGTGGTGGCTACATCGTCAGAACGGTGGCTGAAGGCATTTCAGAACAAGCCGTTCATGCCGATATGGTTTTTTTAGAAAAACTCTGGAGCTCAATTCAGGAAAACAATAAATCGATTAGCGCTTCGATGATGGTCTATGAAGATTTACCTTTAGCCATGAGAGTGATGCGTGATATTGCAGATACGAATATTGATGCGATTCGTATTGACTCGCGTGAGACTTTCGACAAGGTCATTAAATTTGCTCATAAATTCATTCCTGAATTAGCACCTGGAATCGAATACTACCCAGGTGAACGGCCCATATTTGATCTGTATGGGGTTGAAGATGAAATTCAAAGAGCTTTGCAATCCAAAATCAAACTGAAGTCTGGTGGTTATTTGATTGTTGATCAAACTGAAGCGATGACGACAGTGGATATCAATACAGGTGGTTATGTTGGTAATCGTAATTTAGAAGAAACGATTTTTAAAACCAACCTGGAAGCAACTCAGGCCATTGTTCGTCAATTACGCTTGAGAAATTTGGGTGGTATCATAATTATTGATTTTATTGACATGAAGGAAGTGGAACATAGGCGTCAGGTTTTGCGTGCATTTGAAAAGGCATTGGAGCGTGACCATGCTAAAACGTGCATTACAGAAGTCTCTAATCTGGGCTTGATTGAAATGACCCGTAAGCGTACTCGTGAGAGTCTTGAGCATATTTTATGTGAAGCTTGTCCTGTCTGTAATGGCAAAGGCACAGTTAAGACTGTTGAAACAGTGGCTTTTGAAATTTTTCGTGAAGTTATTCGCGAAGCACGACAATTTGATACAGAGAAATTATTAGTTTTGACCTCTAAGGATGTGGGTGATTATCTGATGGATGAGGAGTCATCATCAATTGCTGAATTGGAAGAGTTTATGAAGCGCACAATTCAATTGCAAATTGATAGTGAGTATACTCAGGAGCAATATGATGTCGTGCCTATGTAAATCGCTAATAGAGTGCCAAAGAATGAGTGCTCTCATCGGTATGAATTTGAATAAAAAGAATTTAATCCAGGGTGGCTTTAGGTGGCTATGCTACTAAGCGGATTAAAAAAGACAGTATCATTTGTCTGGCACTTCCATCGAAAATTACTCATCAGCCTGATCATTTCTTTGGCTGTTGTTTTATTAAGTCTTAATGCGCTTGCCTTATACCTAGAAAAAAATCCACATATCGTTGAAGAATTGGTTGAAACTCACCTTAATACTAAAGTGACTTTTGATGAAATAGAAGTGGGCGTTCATCTGCTTTTTCCATCGGTTTCCATGAATGACTTTACTATTCAAAATACATTAGATGATGAGTCACTCTTAGAATTTGGTTCTGCCAGTATCCGGCTGAACATTCCCCAGTCAATTCTCAGTGGTCAAATTGTCATTGATACTCTGTTTCTTAAGGGGTTTAATGCCATTATTCATCGAGATATTGATAATCAAATTTCTATTGCTGATTTTCAGTTAACCAAGACAAAGAAAAATAAGCCTGACTCCAGTCAAAAATTACACTATTATTTTTCACTTCTCAATCAAACAAATTTTATGATTTCTGAAAGTGAAATTTATTTTATTGATGATATGAAAAAAATACCCGATCTTTTAGTTTCAGGTATTAATTTAAAAATGAAAAATGATAGTGATAGACATCAGGTTTCTTTACTGGCCAGACTGAATGAATCGGCCACTTTTCTGGACTTTCGTCTCGACTTTAATGGTGATATTAAGGATATTAGCAATTGGGATGGCCAGATTTATGGTGCTGTTGATAATTTGAATCAACAAGCTCTTTTGCACTTTTTACAGAAGGAC
Organism: Gammaproteobacteria bacterium; assembly: GCA_016744395.1. Classification (GTDB taxonomy): domain Bacteria; phylum Pseudomonadota; class Gammaproteobacteria; order GRL18; family GRL18; genus GRL18. Next base: position 3,106 of record JADGEK010000048.1, read on the forward strand.
ATTCTACAGATAGAAGAATTTCAGCTCAATGATATAGAAGCCAGTACAAAATTCTGGTCAACGATAGTCAAAGGACGTTTACAATCATTACATGGTGAACTAGTGGTTGAAAATGCCAATCTTAATCGGGTGGATAATGATAAGAGTATTCATTTTGATACACTGTCAACGAATTTTAAGCTTGAACGCGATCATATGACTCATCAGGATAATCCCACAAAATCACATACAGAAGCAAAATACTGGATGCTGGATTTTTATAATTTGAACTTGAGTGTTAATTCTAAAATAGTGAGTGAAAAATTTATTAATTTAAGGCTTCAACAAACTAAAGGCTCTCCTTTGTCAGAAGTTCAGGTGTTCCTTGATAAGATTAATATCGGTGAATTTTCAAATGTGACGTCCTTTTTTGCTCCTGATGAGTTTAATGAAACTATTTTTTCTCATCTCAGGCCCAGAGGTACTTTAAGTAATATTATTACATCATTTAAGTTTAATGCATCTGAAATGCCCATTGATATTCAATCGTATCAGTTTCAGTTAGAGATGAATGATTTTGGCATGAATTCTGTTCAAGCCCTACCTAAAATAAGAAATTTGTCCGCCAAACTCATCTTTAATGAAAACATGGGGCGTGTTTTAGTTGATAGTCGAGATATGACCTTATATCTTAAATCATTATTTCGCAATAGTTGGCCTTTTGAATCATTAACAGGGGAATTGTTTTGGCAAAAGGAAGGAGAAGAATGGCTTTTAGGCGCTGAGGAAATTGCAATTAAAAGTCCTCATTTTTCTTCTGCTAACGCTAAACTCAATATTTGGCTTTCTGAAACTGCACCTGTGTTTTTGGACTTATCTGCATTTTATTCAAATGTAAGCGTCAAAGAAATACATAATTATGTGCCAGCAAAAGTGATGAATGAAGGTCTGGTTGAATGGTTGGACTATTCTCTGATCTCAGGTTTGGTGCCTGATGGAGGTCTTGTTTTTAGAGGTAATTTGAGTGATTTTCCTTACACACAACATGAAGGCAATATGGATATTGTTTTTAATACAGAAAGCGTCCTATTAGAATATCTAAAAGATTGGCCTAAATTAAGTGATATTAATTCACAAGTTCAATTTACTCAAAAGGGTATGAGAGTAGTAGGACGTCATAGTAAACTTTTTTCTGCACAATCTCAGAATGTAGTGGTTGATTTAGATGATTATTTTCAGCGAGTATTACGTATTGAGGGCGATATAAAAAGTACTCTGGATGATGGCCTTAAATTTCTTCAACAGTCTCATCTGGCTTCAGCTAATATTTTAAATATGATAGATGCAAAGGGTCAAATTGATATTAATCTTGATTTAAGTATACCATTGATAAAAAGTGATGGAAAAACATCGGGTTTACCTGAGATAAAATCACGAATCAAATTAACGAATGTTGATTATTTTCCACCAGGATTTGAAAAGAAAAAAGGTTTAGTCAGTCATGTTAATGGTGATATTCTTCTACACAATCAATCGTTCAATGCAAAAAAATTGTCAGCAAAGATCATGGGAATGCCTGCAAAAATAGTCATAAAAACAGATAAATTATATTCAAATTCAAAAAAAGATCCTAATATTAGTGTAAATATTGATAGTGAAATTTCAATCAAGCAATTAAAAAAATATCATTTGATCTCTGATGTGTTAAAGCCAATAACGAATCAACTTTCAGGAAAAAGTAACCTTAAACTCAATATTGATTTACCGAATAATCAGCGGGCATTTTCTTTTAATATTTATTCAGGATTGAAAAATATTGAATCAAGGCTTCCTGCTCCTTTTAATAAAAATGCAAAAGAAATATCCCCTTTTGTTATGAGTTATGCTGAAACGTTTTTTGCAAAACAAAATACAAATAAGTCAAAATCAGCACTTCTAAAAATGAAGTTTTCAAAAGTGATTTCTCTGATTTTTTTACTGGATATTTCATCTAAAAAGAATGCTTTTGATTTGCTCAAAGGTAATATTGCATTTGAAGGTGATAGGGCTAAATTACCTAAGGACAATCGCTTGAAAATTACAGGTGCCTTAAAACACGTGCCTTTTGAACAATGGCAGAGTGTTTTTAATTCCCCTGTGAGTTCTGCTCAAACTCCTGCAGTAAAAAAATCTGTACCCGTTAAGCCCTTATCCATTCCTATTGAAATAGCCATGACCGAACTTGTATTGCCAGCACTGAAATTTGAAAGTAATTTATTAAGAAAATCGACGACAATCACTGAGGCTAAAGCGATCAGTGACTTTAATCCACAATCATTTCCACTGCTTAATGGCCGTATTAATTCAGTCAAACTAGGAAATATTGATTTAGGGTATTTTGAAATTCAATCCAGCCGAGTGGATAAAGACATTGTTTTCGATACCCTGACTTTAGAGGGGTCTCTGCTTACTTTTAATGGAAAAGGTAAGTGGCATCACTGGAATGCACAACCTCAAGTTGATCTTGAAGGCAGTGTTAAAGTTCCATCTTTGGAAAAATTAGCCGTCGCTTTTGATAATGATCGTTTGATACGTCAGGGAAAGGCTGAATTTTCAGGCTATGTCAGCTGGCCTGGCGGCTTGAATGATGTCAGTTATGAGACAATGGATGGAAAAGTGAATATTAAAGTGGAACAGGGTGCCTGGATTGAAGGTAAGCCAGGTGCAGCGGGCAGGTTACTTGGTCTTTTAAATATGAATGCCTTTGCTCGAAGACTTTCATTAGATTTTTCAGATGTGTCTAAAGATGGCTTTGAGTTTGATAAAATTGAAGGTGATTTTCGCTTTAAAGATGCTATTGCTTACACTGATAATTTCAAGATTTATTCACCCAGTGCCAAAATTTTGGTGAGAGGCAGTACTGGTTTGGTCTCCGAGGAGTTTGATCAGCGCGTGACCGTTATTCCTGAAGTTTCAGCGACCTTACCTATCGCAGGTGCTGCTGTTGCGGGACCTGCAGGTGCTGCTGTTGTTTGGGTAGGGCAAAAACTCTTAGGTGATCAGATAAATCAGGTAACAGCTTATGATTATACAATCAAAGGTAATTGGGAACAGCCAGTCATTGAAAAAGATGTGACCAGTAAAAATACTCTGGCCAATCTTAAAAATATTTTTAAGCTTGAAGATGATGAAACACTAGCGCCTGATTCAAATCATATTTTTGATATCAATTCATCTGAATTACAATAGATTACTTATTAGAGTGTCCAGTAGCGGCCGTTCACTTTCCTGATCACAATCCCTTTTTTCTGCGAGTATGCAAAAACATTATTTACAAAGTTCTCATGCCCAAAACATGGAACGCCTTCGTCACGAATGGGCTTGTATTTTTTTAGCTAATCATTGAAAATAGAGGACTTTATGTTTGAAAAGTAGTTTGAGGGAAAATGGCAAAAGTAGCGGCGATTCAAATGGCCTCAGGGCCTAATGTCAGTGCAAATCTAAGTGAAGCCAGACGGCTGATTTCGGATGCAGTGAAACAGGGAGCAGAACTGGTCGTTTTACCAGAAAATTTTGCACATATGGGAATGTCTGAGTCTGATATTCTGGGTATAGCTGAAGACTATATCTTAGATAGTGAACAGGTTGAAGAGCCCAAAATCCAGATACAAGAATTTTTATCTTCCGTTGCTAAAGAAGAAAAGATCTGGATCGTTGGCGGCACAATCCCTCTTTTCTCTCCCCAATCTGATAAAGTACTTTCTGCCTGTTTACTCTTAAATGAGCAGGGAGAAGTGGTTGCTCGTTACGATAAAATTCACCTTTTTGATGTGGATTTGGGTGAGCAAGGTGGTTCATACAATGAATCAGGCTTCACTGATGCAGGCGATAAGGTTGTTGTCGTGGATACTCCTTTTGGTAAACTCGGTATTGCCATCTGCTACGATTTGCGTTTTCCAGAATTGTTTCGTGATATGGTCAGTGAAGGAATGGAGATTTTATGCCTTGTTTCTTCTTTTACTGCGACGACAGGTAAGGCACATTGGGAAGTACTCAACCGTGCAAGAGCGATTGAAAACCTCTGTTTTGTCGTTTCATCTGCACAAGGTGGCTATCATGTCAATGGACGTGAAACTTATGGTGATAGTATGATTGTTGATCCGTGGGGTGGTGTTCTTGATCATCTGCCCAGTGGCTCAGGTTTTGCTCTTGCAAATATTGAAGCCAGTCATGTTCAGAAAACTCGTAAAAATTTTCCTGTACTGGAACATATCAAATTGCCTTGCCACCTGAAATAATAATGCTGCATTAGCAAATATTGAATTTAGATTAAAAGAAAAATTTTGTTTTAAACTAAATTCAATATTGTTGTTATTCAGAAATCACTTCTTTAAGATACTGAAATATTTGGCGGGCGCTTTTGGGAGACTTGTTTCTCTCAGCTTCTTTTTTTGCATTTCTGGTGAGTTGCCTTAATCGGGTGCGTTCAAATTCGGGGTATTCATTGAGTAATTCATTAATCGCTGAGTCACCTTGAGCCAGTAACTTATCTCGCCAACTTTCTAATTTGTGGAAATGTTCATTAGCTTCAACCGCAGGGGCATGAAAACGTTCAAGTTTAGAACGTATCTCATCAGCATCGACTTGACGCATTATTTTGCCAATTAATTGTATCTGACGTCGATGGCCACTATGGCTGTGAATATTTTGTGCCAGAAGTATGGCATCAAGCAGTTGTTCATCCAACTCTAGTGATTCCAAAGAATTTTTTGACAGTTCAACCAATTCGACACCCAGCTTTTGTAACGCTTCTACTTCGCGCTTTGCCTGAGTTTTACTGATATAATGCTCGTCAGCTTCTTCCATGGCTTGCTGCTCTAATTTATGTTTTTCTTTGCCCCAGGGCTTAAATTTTGAAGTTTTTGCTGCCATTTTTTCTGCCATTGTTACACTTTTTCTGCTATGCCTTTGAAATAAAAGCTAATATAGATAATTGGTATAGAAATTTTGATTAAATTCTTTATAACTAATAAATCAGTTTTGGATAAAAAAAACAGAATGAATTCTACACATAATACTCCATCACATCATGTTTTGTCTGCTGAACAACTCTATAAAAAATGTGATCTCAGTGACCTGGATTTTAACACAACTGAAGAGTTGCCGGAATTAGAAGAGATCATTGGTCAACAAAGAGCTTTGAGTGCCATTGATTTTGGTATTGGAATGAACCATAAAGGTTACAATTTATTTGTTCTGGGCTCTGATGGTATTGGTAAAACAGCACTCATAAAGAAATTATTAAAAAAACATTATGTGAGTCGTAAAAAGACTTTTGACTGGTGTTATGTCAATAATTTTGAATACCCTCAACATCCACGGTTTCTACGCTTGCCTGCGGGCACAGCAAAGCCATTGAGTGAAACCATGGAAAAACTGGTTAAGCTTATTTCGACATTGATTACGGTAGCCTTTCAAAGCGATGAATATACTGCCCAAATTCAGGAAATTGAAGCCGCCATCAATGAGCGAGGCGATAAGGCGCTCAATGAAATGATTGATGCTGCTAAAGACGATCAAGTGGCTGTGATTCGTACTCCCAGTGGTTATACGCTTTCAGCGATTGTCGATGGTAATATCAGTAATCTGGATAATTTTAAGCAATTAGATGATGATGTGCAAAAAGACTTCAATGAGCGTATCGATAAATATCAGGACCTGCTTCAAGAAACGCTTTCAAAAGTACCACTTTGGGAGCAGGAAGGCAAAGAAGAACTGGATAAGCTGGACAAGGATATTGTGACACAATTGGTTGATTCAGCGATGGAAGAGCTCTTTAAAGAGTACAATGGTTTTGACCCTGTAATCAATTATCTTTCTGAAGTTAAGGAAGATATTATTAATCATTTGGACGAATTTTATGAGCAGGATGTTAACTCTAAGGAAACTGGGAAAAAACGTAAGCACATTAGTAAAACAGCCAGCTTCCATCGTTATTTGGTGAATGTTTTAGTGGATAATTCGGATTCAGATGACATGCCGATCATCTTTGAAGATAATCCGACTTACTCTAACTTGGTTGGTCGTATAGAGCATCTTGCTTACTACAACATGAGAGAAGATGATCAAACAAAAGCTGATAATGCCATCGGCCTGGGCAACCTGCTCACAGCTTTTACTTTAATCAAACCTGGCTCCTTACATAAGGCGAATGATGGTTATTTATTACTGGATGCTGAAAAAATACTGGTGAACCCTTACGCCTGGGATGGTCTCAAACGAGCTTTGAAATCGTCTTCCATTACCATTGAGCCATTAGATGAAGCACACAGTTTTTCAAGAAACCTGACCCTTGAACCTGATCCAATTCCTTTAAGAATTAAAATAGTCATGATTGGTGACCGTCACATTTATCACCTACTTAAACAGAATGATTCTGAATTTAACAAGCTGTTTAAAGTCAATGTTGATTTTTCAGAAGAAATGGCACGTTGTGATGATATGACGCATAAATACGCCCGTCTTATCGCGAATTTACAGCGTCAGGAAAAAGTCTCACCCATTGAGCGCCCAGCCGTTGAACGAATCATTGAGCAGAGTTCAAGACTGGTTGATCATGGCGATAAAATATCTTTGCATATGGGCGATCTCAGAGACCTGATTTTGGAATCTGAGTATTATTATCGTCAGCGTCAAGCTGAAAATTCCTTAACTCTAAATACTGAGTCAGTGACCGATAAAAATGACACTCACCACATTATTAGTCTTGAAGATGTGAATGCAGCGATTGAAGCTCGGATTTATCGTATGGATCAATATCGTGACAGTCTATATGAAGAAATTATTAAAGGGACTGTTCTTATTGATACGGACAATGACAAAATTGGTCAGGTGAATGCATTATCTGTTCTTCAAGTTGGAGAATTTGCTTTTGGTCAGCCTTCTAGAATAACTGCAACAGTTAGAATTGGTGATGGTCATATCGTTGATATTGAGCGTGAAGTTGATTTGGGTGGTGACATTCACAGTAAAGGGGTGATGATTTTATCCTCTTATTTGGGGCATCATTATGCCAAGACTCGGCTGCTTTCTCTGGATGCTAATCTGACTTTTGAACAATCCTATGGAGAAGTTGATGGGGATAGTGCTTCAGTTGCTGAGTTATGTGCACTTCTTTCGGCCGTTTCTGAAATTCCTGTCAAGCAATCAATTGCCCTGACGGGCTCAGTGAACCAATTAGGTGAAGTTCAGGCTATTGGTGGTGTGAATGAAAAAATTGAAGGATTCTTTGATATTTGTAACCTCAGAGGTTTAACTGGTAAACAAGGTGTTCTTATTCCTAAAAGCAATGTGGTGAATTTGATGCTTAAAGAGGAAGTAAGACAGGCGGTAGAAGAGAAGAAATTCTTTATTTATAGCATTGAGCATGTTGATGATGCTTTGAGTTTACTCATGGGGATGGAGACGGGCAGTATTAATGAACAGGGCCAATATCCTGAGGGCTCTATTAATTATAGAGTTCAGCTCAATCTTGAAAAATACTCCATCATGAAACATGCAGAACAACATAAACATGATAAAGATCTTGAAAATGATGAAGAATGAGTTTTTGTCTCAGTAAATATGAATGATCAGTTGATACACCTGTAGGGAATGACCATGGAGAAGGATGTGCAAAAAGTCTCAATTTTTGTTGATGTACAAAATATTTATTATACAACCAGAGATCACTATCGCTGCCACTTTGATTACAATGCATTCTGGGCAGTAGCAACTCAGGGTAGAGAAGTGGTTAATGCCTACGCTTATGCTATTTATCGAAATAATGAAAAACAAATTCAGTTTCAGAATATTTTGCGAGGCATTGGCTTTGAAGTGAAGCTTAAGCCCTTTATCCAGCGTAGTGATGGTTCTGCAAAAGGAGATTGGGATGTGGGTATTACTTTGGATGTTATGGAGTGTGCAGCAGAATCTGACGTGATTGTATTGGCCTCAGGTGATGGGGATTTTGATATGCTTCTGGAGCGAGCCTATAAAAATCATCAGGTTGAGACAGAAGTCTATGGTGTTCCGGCATTGACGGCAACTTCGTTGATAAACTCTGCCAGTCGCTATGTACCCATTGAAGAAAATCTACTATTAAGATAAGTCTTGAAATGGCAGATTGAGTTCCGAGAAGAATCCGTACGGATTTACTTAGGGTGAAGAACTCTCTATTATCATTTTAGGTAATGACTTTTGGGCTCAAGAGCGTTTTTCCTAAATTTCAGGCATAAAAAAACCCGAAGAACTCATTTATTAAAAAAAGTTTTTCAGGTTTATTCTCTATTTTTCTAAATCACTTTCTCTAAATTAAAAAAGTAGACTAAAAAAGCAGAGTAGCTTACAAACGCAAGCTTGAAAGAGCTTATTGCGGTTGAACTTGAACCGCTTGAGGGCCTTTAGGGCTCTGCTCAATTTCAAAGTTCACATTTTGACCTTCTGCAAGAGTCTTAAAGCCTTCACCAACGATTGCACGGAAGTGAACAAAAACATCATCGCCGCCATCATCTGGTTTAATAAAGCCAAAACCTTTAGATTCGTTAAACCATTTTACTGTACCAGTACTCATTTTTTTAAATCCTAAAACTAACTAAATTATAAACATTACATTGTGCTTGTGTCGCGTTGAGAATTCAGAGATATAATAAAAGGTTTTAAAAAATCTAAGAAAGCCAGCTAGAGCCAATGCGGACAGGCTGACTATAACCTATTTTTTCAAAAAGTCCAAAGGTATTTTCAAAAAAGTTCAATAAAAAACAAAGAATATTATTAAAATAGTAAAAATCTGACATTTTTGGGTAAAAATTACACAAAAAAATAAAATGCCTTGCGTTGTTTTTAAATTGTTTTGTAAAAGCTGGGGTAAAACTCTTATCTGGTATTTAAACTGCTCCTATGACAGAGTCTTAGCCACAAAACTTTATTGTTTAAAGTGAGGGTTTATCCAGTAAGGATTTTTCCAGACGTTCCAGTTTATGCCAGCGGTTTATGATACGACAGAATAACTCTGCGGTTTGCTCAGTATCATATTTTGCTGAATGTGCGCTTTCATTGTCCCATTCCATTCCAGAAGCTTCTGCAGCGCGAGACAGGACCGTTTGCCCATAGGCCAATCCGCCTAAAGTCGCTGTGTCAAAGGTGCTGAATTTATGAAAAGGGTTACGTTTGATTTGATTTCGCTCAATGGCTGCATTGAGAAAGTTCAGGTCAAAGGTTGGGTTATGGCCCACTAAAATGGCACGAGTACAGCCAGTTTCTTTGAGCTCACTGCGAATTGGGCTAAAAATTTCTTTGAGTACAAAATCTTCAGGCTTATTCATCCGAAAGGGATTAAAGGGGTTGATTCCTGTAAATTTCAGGGCTGCTGGATCCAGGTTTGCACCTTTAAATGGTTCGACATTATAGGCATAGGTTTCACAGCAAATGAGATCGCCCTCTTCATTCATGCGTAATAACGTGGCTGCAACTTCAAGTAAAGCATCAGTTTTGTGATTAAAGCCTGCTGTTTCAACATCAACAACAACGGGCAAAAATCCCCTGAATCTGGCTGCAATTCCTGTTGCGGGTGTTTCTTCTTTGATTTTCTTCTTGGTTTTGGCCATTTTTTTCTTTGTAATAAAAGTGTGTTGTATAATTTGCTAATTAAAGGTGTTTCAATGTTCTAAAGGCAGAAATTGGCTTTTTAAACCAGTTTCCAGTTGATTGTCTTTCCTGCTCTTAGTGGAATAATGACATCATCACCAAATGGATAGGAGTCAGGAACAGTCCATTTTTCACGCTGGAGAGTGATTTTATCACTATTTGCATCAAGACCGTAAAATAAAGGGCCATTTAAACTGGAAAATTGTTCCAATTTGTCGAGTGCACCCGCTTTATCAAATGCTTCTGTATACAATTCTATTGCGGCAAAGGCGGTAAACATACCTGCACAGCCACAAGCAGTTTCCTTATTGTGCTTACTATGAGGCGCGCTGTCGGTCCCCATAAAAAATTTAGAGTTACCAGATATTGCTGCTTTGACCAGTGTTTCACGATGAGTTTCTCGTTTTAGAACGGGTAGGCAATAATGGTGGGGCTTTATACCGCCCACCAGCATATCATTTCGATTCATTAACAGGTGATGTGCTGTAATGGTGGCTGCAACATAGGGTGAGCTTTCAGTCACGAAATCGGCAGCATCTGCAGTTGTGATGTGTTCAAAAACCACTTTTAATTCTGGGAAATCTTTGACCAGTGTTTTAAGTCGTTGATCAATGAATATTTTTTCTCGATCAAAAATATCAATATCTTGACTGGTCACTTCGCCATGAACCAATAAAGGCAAGCCCAGTGTCTGCATCATTTCCAGAGTCTGGTAACACTTCTTGATATCAGTGACACCTGCGTCTGAATTGGTTGTTGCGCCTGCAGGGTAGAGTTTAACGGCAGAAATAATCCCACTTGCTACTGCATTTTTAATTTCTTTAGCAGGAGTACTATCCGTTAAATATAAAGTCATTAAAGGCTTAAAGTCTGAATTTTTACCAACCGCATTTAATATTGCCTGTTGGTATGCACCTGCCTGCTCAGTTGTCGTCACAGGTGGTGTTAAATTAGGCATAATGATTGCTCGTCCACATTGTTTGGCCGTAAAAGGGACAACCGCTTTGAGTGCTTCATTATCACGCACATGCAGATGCCAGTCATCAGGACGAATAATGCTGATTTGGCTGCCAACAGGGGCGCGGGTGGATTGGGATGAGCTTTGAGCGTTTGACACGTAATAAGTTCCTAACTTGAGTGGGTTGCTCTATTGTAATTGATAGCGATTTAAACAGGCAACCTGAAATCTTAATTCAAGCCAGAAATTGAGTTATATTCGTTTTTTTAAGCGGAATACATCAAATAGGGTGTCATGTAGGTTTCATTTAAATATTGTTGGCAGGCATCTTCAACCATTTCTTCGGTAATTATAACTTCCTGACCCACTCGGTTGAAGAATGTTGCACCATGAAAATCAATACAATAGTTCTTTTTATCCTTAGCTTTACTTTGTGTTTGTTCTTTTATGGGTGCGAGCATTGTTCAATTACCTCTTTACTGATTTTTCTTTTGTTTTCTTTAAATATGGTGGAAAAATAGGCACTATTCAAGAAATAAAAAAGCTTTTCCTCATTATCAGTTATCTGTAATTTACTGAATTATTTAAAATTCAAATGATTAAATAGAGATCTTCATCAAAAATGATAACTTTTCTTTGCTTCTGACAAACAGGAGTTAACAGGGCTCTTCACACTATATGTGTATTTGCATATTTAAGAGTACAAGGTGCAATTTTGATGTTAATTCAAACTAAATGTTGTCTTAGCTTAATTGATTCAATAGTGTCTGAATCAAGACAACATTGACTAAATCAACAAAGAAAGCACAAACAAGAGGCACAATAACAAAAGCCAAGTGAGATGGACCGTAGCGGTGTGTCACTGCGGTCATATTGGCCATGGCGGTTGCTGTTGAGCCTAAAGAGATGCCACCAAAGCCAGAACAAATGACTGCGGCATCATAGGTCCTACCCATAATTTTAAAAATAAGAAATAGTGTGATTGATGCGGCTACAACAAACTGTGCGGTGATAATCGCCAGGATAGGACCTGCCAGATCCACAATGACCCAGAGTTGCATACTCATTAAGGACATGGACAGGAAAATACCCAGAGAAATATCAGCAATCAGTGCCATGGCTGTTTTCTGAGCTTTCCAATCAAGCCATTGGAGCTTTTTAGATACAGTGGGTTTTACAAAACTACTGATTAAAATACCTGCAAAAAGGCAGGTCACAAAAAGAGGCAGTTTTAATCCTGCTTCTTCAAGGCTCTCATTGAGGAAAAAACCGATAACAATACTGATATGAATGGATAATATGGCATGCAAAAAAGCAAAATAATCAATTTGAGTATTTTTTTCATCATAGGCGATACCCACATCCTGAGCGCCAGATTCAGTGGGTTTTAAGTCATGCTTTTTAATCAGGTAGCTGGCAATAGGACCACCCATCAAGCTGGCTAAAATTAGCCCAAACGTAGCACAGGCAATGCCCATTTCCATCGCATTATGGATGCCATATTTTTCGACAAAGGTCGGGGCCCAGGCAATGGCTGTTCCATGTCCTCCAATCAGAGAGACAGTGCCTCCTAATAAACCAACCACAGGTTCCAGACCAAAGAGGCTGGCGATAGAAATGCCTACTGCATTTTGTATGATCATGTAAAAAATAGTTGCGGCCAAAAGAATGACTAATGGTTTCCCACCCTTAACCAAATCCATGACATTTGAGTTTAAGCCAATAGTGGTAAAGAAATACACCAGCATAATATCTCTGGCTTTCAAATCAAATTCAACTGAAATACCGATACTGAAATGTACAATGGCGAATAAAATTGAAAATAACAGGCCGCCGACCACGGGTTCAGGAATGTTAAAATCTCGAAGCACAGAAAAATGTAAGTTTAGTCCTTTACCAATGAACAAAACAAGAATGGCCAGGGTGACAGTAAAAAATGATTGCAAGGCCAGAGTGTTTTCTATCAATTCCATATTGTGCTGCTCATTATCTAATTGCTAAGATTCAAGATAATATATTATTACCTTGAATCTTAGCAATATTTTTCTATATTTGTATGACAATTGACCTTACAATGTATTATTACCCTTCAAACACGACTAATGGAATAATGATGAAAATATTTCACTCATCAAGTCTGTTCATAGTAACAGCAACTCTTTTAACCTTTGGTATGACTTCAGGTTGCAGCAAAAAACAGGAAGTTGAAAAGGTGGAAGAAATTCGGCCTGTTAAAACCATTGTTGTCAAAGCACCCGATGCGGGTGGTATTAGAAATTTCCCTGGACGAATCGATGCGAATAAAAAAGCAGAGTTGGCTTTTCGTGTGTCTGGTAAGGTCCAGGAGTTGTTCGTTAAAGAGGGGGACAAAGTCAACCAGGGCGATATCATTGCAAAGTTAGACCCGACGGATTTTCAAATCTCAGTTAATGATAAAAAAGCCATTTATACTCGTGCCACCAATGACTACAATCGCAGTAAAGAACTGGTTAAGGAAGGACACATTTCCAAGATGGATTTTGATAAATTGGAATCCAACTTTCTCAGTGCCAAAGCAGAATTAAACCTGGCTAAGCAGCAGCTTGCTTATACTGAACTGAAAGCACCTTTTGATGGTACGGTGGCCAGACGTTATATTCAAAATTTTGAGGAAGTTCAGGCGAAACAAGAAATCATTAGTTTAAATGATAATGACATTCTGGAAGTGAAATTTGATATGCCGGAAAATCTGATTCTAAGCATCCAGAGAGTTGAAGGTATTGATGACGTTGAAAACTCTCAAGCAAAACATAACGTACCTGTCGTTGCCATGTTCAACTCTCGAAGAGAGACTGAATACTCTCTAACTTTCAAAGAGATGTCAACCAAAGCAGATGCCAGCACACAAACATTTTCCATGACTTACACAATGCCTAAACCTGTTGATATGGTTGTCTTACCTGGTATGACCACAATGGTCAGAATTGACCTCAGTAAATATATGGATGTAGACAACGTTTTTTATTTACCAGTGAGCGCGGTTGTTGCTGATGTTGCGTTACAAGGAACGGTCTGGATTGTGAATCAGGAAACAATGCAGGTTGAACCTGTGTCAGTCAAAGTGGGTACAATGCGCGGCAATAGTATTGAGATAAAAGAAGGTCTTGATGCAGGGCAGCGTGTAGTGGTTGCAGGGGTTCCCTTTTTATATAAAGGTTTGAAAGTGACACTGATGAGTGATGAAGAACAGGCAACAGATAATATAATGCATGACCAGCCTGTTATGAAACAAGCACCGATTACAACACCAGATAAAGGATAAGAGACTATGAATATCGGAGAATATTCGGTAAAAAATCCTGTTGTTTCCTGGTTGTTGGTGATTGTTTTTCTGGTGGGCGGGTACACTGGTTTTATGGAAATGGGTAAGTTAGAAGACCCTGAATTTACCATTAAAGATGTCAAAATAATAACTCAGTACCCTGGTGCAACTGCACAGCAGGTTTATGATGAAGTGACTTATCACATTGAAGAGGCCATTCAGCTAATGCCTCAGGTCAAATGGATTAAAATGTCCATTTCACGACCAGGCATGTCCGATATTACAGTGACTTTTCAGGATAAATACAGCAAAGATGATTTTCCAGACATCTATGATGAAGTGCGGCGAAAAATAGCCGATATGCTGTACAAATTGCCACCTGGGGCTCAGCCTCCGGTGATTGTTGATAGTTTTGCTGATGTTTATGGTGTTTATGTTGCACTGACAGGTGAGGGTTATAGCTACCGTGACTTAAAGGATGCGGCTGATTTCCTTAAAAAAGAAATGGTTTTGGTGGATGGTGTCAGAAAAGTTGTTATTGGTGGTACCCAGACTGAAGTGGTTTATCTTGAAATCTCCAGACAGCGTTTGGGTGAATTGGGCTTGTCTCTGGAGCAGATAGGGCAAATATTACAGTCACAAAATGTAGTCACTGATGCTGGTAAAGTGGTGGTCGGTGATGAATATTTACGAATTCAGCCCACAGGTGAATTTCAATCGGTGAGTTTGATTGGTGATGTTTTAATCAGCTCATCGAAGAGGACACTTATCTACCTCAAAGACATTGCTCAAATCCGACGAGAGTATAAAGAGGTACCTGATTTACTGATTTATTATGAAGGTAAACCTGCGTTAACTCTGGGTATTTCGATGCAGTCTGGAGAAAATGTGGTTGCTGTTGGGGAGAACCTTGCACAAAGAATGCATGAAATATCTTCCTTAATACCTGTCGGTATGAAGTTGGATGTCATTTATAACCAGCCTGCTGAAGTGGATAAATCCGTGTCTGGATTTATGCTCAATGTGGCTGCAGCTATTGTTATTGTGATTGTTGTTCTTTTGTTATTTATGGGAGTGACTGCAGGTTTAATTATTGGTGCCGTGTTGTTGATTACAGTTGCAGGTACTGTTTTAATTATGGAAATGTATGGGATCGATTTACAGCGAATCTCATTGGGTGCACTGATTATTGCTTTGGGTATGCTGGTGGACAATGCCATTGTTGTTGCCGAAGGCATGATGGTGAGGATTCAGTCTGGTATGAATGCGGCAAAAGCGGCCAAAGAAGTGGTTGGGAAAAATGCGGTTGCACTGCTGGGGGGCACTATCATTGGAATCTTGGCCTTTTCAGCCATTGGATTGTCTCAGGATTCAACGGGTGAATTCAGTCGCACACTGTTTTATGTCATCCTGATTTCTCTATTACTCAGTTGGGTAACCGCAGTGAGTACCACGCCTTTATTGTGTGCTCTTTTTATTAAGCCGAGTAAGGACACCGATTCAGCTAAAGATCCTCAAGACGCCTATTCAGGTGCTGTGTTTATGATTTATCGTGGTATTTTAAAGAAAGCTTTACAATTTCGCGGTTTAACCATGGCCTTTATTGTTGGTCTGTTTGTCGTTGCTATCTATGGTTTTGGCTTTGTCAGAGGTGGTTTTTTCCCTGATTCAAATACTCCAATGTTTTTTGTTGAAGTCTGGGAAATTGAGGGTACTGATATTAATGTCACACGGGATGATACTTTAAAAATCAGTGAGTATATTCGTACTTTACCTGGAGTGACTAAAACAACTGAGCTGGTTGGTGGCGGTGATCAACGTTTTTCACTGGTTTATGAGCCTAAGGAACGCAGTCCTGCTTACGCTCAAATCATAGTTCAGACTGAAACTCGGGAGCAAATTGATGAGATTTGGGAAAAAACAGATGCTTATATGAAAGGCTTCCCTAACATTGAGCCCATTATTAAGCCTTTACGAATTGGTCCTGGACGTGATAGTAAAATTGAAGCGCGAATCAGTGGGCCAGATGGTGCAATTTTACGGCAACTATCGGAGCAAGCGAAAGAAATTTTCCGTGATAATTCCGGGACAAAAGAAATTCGAGATGATTGGCGTCAGCCTGTTAAGTTAGTTAAGCCCATATTTAACGAACAGGTTGGACGTCAGTTAGGAATCAACTATGAAGATTTGTCTAAAGCATTGAAATATGCCTTTGATGGTACACAGGTTGGACTTTATCGTGATGGTATTCGTTTATTGCCAATCTTCAGTCGTGCGACCGATGAGGAGCGTGAAGACATCAGTAATATCAAGGATATTCAAGTCTGGAGCCCTGTATTACAAACATCTGTTCCTATCGCCCAAGTAGTAAAACGTTTTGAAACCGTTTGGGAAAATACAGTGATTCGCGGGCGTGATAGGAGACAAACCATTATTGCTTCGTGTAACCCTGAAACAGGTGTTGACTCGAATGCATTATTTGAAATCCTGCGTCCTCAAATTGAAGCAATGAAATTGCCACCAGGGTACCAATTGGTCTGGGGTGGTGAATATGAGGATTCAACCAATGCTCAAACTTCATTGGCCTCTGCTTTACCAGGTGGTTTTTTAATGATGATCTTGACCACCATACTTTTATTTGGAAAAGTGAGGCAACCAGCCATCATCTGGCTGACAGTACCTCTGGCTGCAATCGGTATTACCGCAGGACTATTAGCTCTCAATGGCGCTTTTGATTTCATGGGCTTATTAGGCGCCTTAAGTCTCATTGGTTTACTGATTAAAAATGCCATTGTTTTGATTGAGGAGATTGATCAGCAAATTGAAGAAGGTATTGAATCTTTTAAAGCCATTCTTGATTCTGCAGTAAGTCGTATGAGGCCAGTGATGATGGCAGCTGCAACCACTATTTTAGGTATGATTCCACTGCTTTCAGATGTTTTCTTTGTCAACATGTCCATTATCATTATGTCAGGGCTGGCTTTTGCTTCTGTACTGACCTTGATTGTGGTACCTGTACTGTATTCCATCTTTTTTAAAGTACAGTACCGCGAAGAAGTATAGTATGAATGTTGAATCAAAGGTTAATTCTTTTGATTCAACATTATCTTTACCAAACTTTTCTGTAATATCGGTTCAAATCGTATAAGCCTGATTGATTAAAAGTTCAGGCCTTTGTACAGTGAGATCATAATCAGGATCTTTAAACATTAACCAGAAATGATCATTGATAACGTTTAAGGCTATCTGTCCTCGACAGACAGGTCTTCGGATAAATGTCATTAAGATATAATGGACGTTATCCAGTAAGAACTGATATCTGGAACGAGGTGGTATTTGGGCAAAAGACAAAAAAGGATTGGCGCTTATTTTACTGTCATAAGTCATGACATGAGGTGTTTCTAACCATTTAGGTTCAATGAAAAGGGTTTTAAATCGTTTCAACTTTAACGGGCTTTATTATTGAAGCCATCCTGCCTGTAAAATAGAAATTGAAGAAGATCAAAAAATAGATTCTGAACATAAATTATTCTCTATAATAGACTAATACATGCTTGGGATAAAAGTTTATCAAAATCCATGTCCGAATTCATAATAAAGGGAAGGTGAAAGCCTTGCACATTCTGTACTACTAATCGTATTATCGGTCAAACACCTGGGTCGAAGCGCTCGCTTTAAGTTGCACTGAATCAGGGGAATTTGATATGCTTTCACACTTCGCCATTGGAACTTAAGAGATATTATTTTGCTTAATAGAATTGTACCTAAAAAACAACTTGAAGAATCGCGTTCAAATCATCAACAATTATTTATTTACTATACGTTGGCCGTGTTAGTGGATTTGACGGTACTGAATCTATTTGATGAATACTGGACCTATGTGACTATAGACTCTTTTAGCATTTCTTTGTTGACAGCAGTTTTACTGCAGACTTTGCTCAAAATTACTCTGGTGATTGAACATCGTATTGCGGATTTCTTTAAATCGAAAACGGGCCTAAAAGCAAAAGTGATGCGAGGCTTGTCAACATGGGCAGTCCTTTTTATTTCAAAGCTGGTTATTCTGGAAGCCATTGTTTTGGTTTTTGGCGAAGAAGTTTCATTCACAGGCCCGATTCATGGCCTGGTCTCATTTATCGTTGTCATTATTGCCATTCTATTGGCGGAGTACCTTATCTCTAAAGTGTATAAGTCACTTGCTTGAAGAAAAAAACAGGTCGGCAAGACCTGAATTTGAAAACCTTTTTTTCATTCATAATGAATGTCTTTAGAATGATTAAGATGCCAGTCAATTACAATGCCTGTGTTATTTTTTCTGAATTATTTTCATTGCCTGGACTGCGATTTCAAGTTCTTCATTGGTTGGGATTACTAAAATTTTGCTTTGACCAGTGAGACTCTGAATTTCCATGATGCTCTGGTCTGACTGTTTTGTTACACGCTGGTTATTTTTCAGAGAGTCTATACTGATCCCTAAATTTTGCAGTTTCTGGCAGCTGAATTCACGGATTTCTGCAGAATTTTCACCAATCCCTCCTGTGAAAATGATCACATCAGCGCCATTCATTGCGGCCAGATAAGCACCAATGTATTTTTTTATACGATAACAGAAAATTTTGATGGCCAATTTGGCTTTGATATCTCCCTGGTTAGACCTCTCTACTATTGCTCGCATGTCATTTTGACCACAGATCCCTTTGAGTCCACTCTCTTTATTCAATAATTGGTCTAACGCCTGAAGACTGAGTCCAGTTTCTTTTGCAAGATAGAAGGAAATGGCAGGATCAATGTCACCACATCGCGTGCCCATAACGAGACCTTCTAAAGGTGTCATGCCCATAGAGGTGTCTATAGAAAGGCCATATTCAATAGCGGCAGCACTGGTACCGTTACCAAGGTGCAGAGAAATAATCTTGAGTTCAGAGAGTGCTTTGCCAAGATAATCTGCTGCTTGTTTCGCAACATAGTGATGAGATGTACCATGGAAGCCATAGCGCCTGACTTTTTGTTGTTCATAGAGTTCATATGGCAGGCCGTAGAGATAAGCATGTTCAGGAATGGATTGATGAAAGGCGGTATCAAAAACGGCGACTTGTGGCAGTTTGGGTGCTCTTTGCTTGATGGCATTAATTCCTGTCAGATTCGCAGGATTATGCAGTGGTGCAAGAGGACTTAATTTCTGGATTGTTTCAAGTACATTATCATTAATTAAGGTCGGTTGATAAAAGTCTTCACCCCCATGAACAACTCGGTGGCCCACACCAACCAGTTCCTCTACAGTGTTTAGACAATTATTTTCTTTAAGTAAAAACTCCATTGTTTCGATGGCTTTTTTATGATTACTAATAGGCCTATTGAGCCGTGTTTTTACACCAGATGGAGTGTCACTGAGCTTTAAATGGGCAGTACTGTTGATGTCACCAATTTTTTCCACCAGTCCCGATGCAATTAAATGACAATTAATGGAGTTGTGTTTATTATTGCCGACGCTTTGTATATTAAACAGCTGAAATTTTAAAGATGAACTGCCTGAGTTAAGTACAAGAATTTTATTCACCTGGCTCACCTGATATCACATTTTTTTGTATTGACTGAGCTTGTACTGCAGTAATTGCAACGGTATTGATAATATCAGCGACCAGACAGCCGCGACTGAGATCATTAACTGGTTTATTTAAACCTTGCAATATTGGACCAATGGCAATGGCTCCTGATGATCGTTGTACGGCTTTATAAGTATTATTGCCTGTGTTCAAATCAGGAAAAATAAAAACAGATGCATGACCTGCCACCTTGCTGTCAGGTAATTTTGTCCTGGCCACATCAGGAGAAATTGCGGCATCGTATTGAATTGGACCTTCAATTAATAAATCGGGACATTTTTGCTGAGCGATTTGGGTTGCTTGACGTACTTTATCAACATCTTTGCCTTTACCAGAGGCTCCAGTTGAATAAGAAAGCATGGCAACTCGAGGCTCTATGGCAAACATAGAAGCAGTTTCAGCTGAGCTGATGGCTATTTCAGCCAGTTGTTCAGAGTTGGGATCAGGATTAACAGCGCAGTCACCATAAACCAACACTTTGGTTTCTAAGCACATTAAAAAAACACTGGAAACCACCGAAATTCCAGGGCTGGTTTTAATGGTTTGTAAGGCTGGTCGAATAGTATTTGCAGTGGTATGAATTGCTCCTGAAACCATGCCGTCAGCCTCACCACTATAGACCATCATGGTGGCAAAATATGCCCCATCGGTCATGGCATCCAGTGCCATTTCTTTGGTCATGCCTTTATGTTGGCGAAGTTGAAAAAGGGTTTCAGTATACTGTGCCAGGCGTTCAGACAGCATTGGTTCAATGATATTAGCCTCTTGAATGTTGAGGCCCAGAGCAGTGCTGTGTGCTAGTATTTCAGCTTTATTTCCTAATAATGTGATGTTAACGACTTTACGGCGCAGGAGAATTTCAGTGGCTCTGAGTATTCTCTCATCACTGGCTTCAGGTAAAACGATGTTCATACGCTTGGTTTTTGCCCACTCGAACAGCTTGTGTTCAAACATAATTGGGGTCATGATATCTGTTGATGACAATTCAATTTGTTTATAGATCGTCTCATTATTTACATGTGATTCAAACAGACCTAAACTCAGGGCAATTTTTCTTTGATTTTCAAATGTGATTTCAGCGGCAATTTTTTCAATTTTCTGGGTTGTTTTAAAGGTATCACAAGAGACTGAAAGTACTGGAATGGAGAGATTAAATCCTTGCAATAACTTCATCATATTGGCTTCAGGGGTAAAACCACCAGTCAGCAAGATTCCCGAAAGATTTGGGTAGTTATGTGAAGATAATGTTGCTATCGATGCCAGTAAAATATCAGCTCGATCACCACCAACAATAATCAGATCACCATCTTCAATATAATTGAGAAAATGTTCTATGGTCATGGTGGCTATCTTAATTTGTTTGACGATTCGTTGCAGATCATCTTGTGAACCCAGAAAACAGGTGGCATTTAGCGTTTTTTGAATATCAGCCAGAGTCGGCTTATCCAATTCATCTTCTTCAGGAAGAAAGAAAACAGGAGGGGAATGGCTGAGGCCTGAATTATTAGAATGCAGTTCTGTATAAGTGCTCAAAGGAAGGCGATTTATAAATGTTGCTACATGGTGACAGCCTGCATTTTTGATGATATTTTGTGTGATTGAGAGCTCTTCATGGGCTGCTTGACTGCTTTGATGCTTACCATTAATTACAGCAACAAATGGACATCCCAGGTTTTTAGCAATTTCAAAATTAATTTTAATATCAAATGAGGCAAGAAACTCGGAACTGTTTAGTGCTTCACACACAACAAAATCATATTTTTTTTGCAAGTCTTTAAATTTTGACAATAGAGCCACATAGAACTCTTTCATATTGCCATTGGCTGCAAATTTTTTTACTTCTTCTGATTCGAAACCATAACATTGTTCATAAGTCATATCAGGGCAGTATTTGTTTCTGATCAGCTTAATGTCATTATCTGGGCCGTTAGTTTCATCAATTATGGGACGAAAAAAAGCAATTTTATCCACTTTCCCTGATAACATCTCCATCATTCCAAGCGTAATGAGTAGTTTTCCTGAATGTGGTTCCATTGATGCGATATAGAGACTATTTGATTTCAATTTTAGTCGTGCCTGTTTTATCATTTGTAATAGAGAAATGTTAAGGCCAGCAGGGAAGAAATCAGTATACTGCGTGTCTTCTTCTAAAGTCTGTTTGGCTTTAAAGAAAACAATCGTCTATTTGATTTCTTGATATAATATAAGTGCTTTTTTTTGTTCGGAGAAAGCTTGCTTAGAATTAACAATTTTTTCCAAAATTTCACGTGCTTTTTCCTGTTGCCCTAATTTTACATAAGTAAATGCTAAGTGGTACTGGATATCTTTGTCTCCAGGGATACCGTTAGCGGCTTTTTTCAGGAGTTCTAAACCTGCCTCATATTGTGCATCTCGCACTAGAAAAAAACCATAGGTGTCCATGATTGCTGCTGATGAGGGTGACTCTTCATGTGCTTGCTTGGCTAATTGAACGGCCTCTTTGACGTTACTGTCTATTTTAATCCAGGCTAAATTATTTAAGGTGATAACATGTTTAGGTTTTTTTTCCAAAATCAGTAAGTAATAGATTTCTGCTTTATCAAATTCTTGTTTTTCATGGTGCAATGAGGCTAATTTAAATAAATTATTTAAATCGTCATCGGTAATTAATGCTTTATCAACGGCTTTGGTTAAAAGGATGATTGCTTTATCTTGTTGCTTTAAAGACAAATGCATATCGACAATGGCGGCAAAGATTTTGGCATCAGGTGTTTTATTTTTTTCAGTGTTGAGTTTGTAAACATCCTGATAAATTGTCAGAGCCTGTTCAAATTGATTTTGAGCTCGAAAAATATCTGCTTCAAGCAAAAGGCCCGTGTTTGAATCAGGGAATTTATCCTGCATTGTCCTGGCAAGTTTGATAGCGCTTTCATGTTTCTTCTGATTAATTAAAAGGCTGGCTTTTAAGGTGTAGAATAGCTGGTTTTCAGGGTGGATTTGCATGCCGTCATCGATGATTCGAACGGCTTCTTCAATTCGGCTGGGATCTTGACCAATGACTTTTGCTAACAGGACACGGTGTTTGATGTCTTGTTTATCAAAAGTCAGAATGTTTTTCAGAGTACGCTCTGCACGAGATGGTTTTTCATTAACTAGTTGAGCACGAGCTAAAAAAGAGCGGACTTTATTATCATTCGGGTGTTGTTTGCTCAGTTTATCTGCAAGCTCTAGTATTTTGGGGGATAGTTGTTTGGTTTGATACCACTGACTTAACAGGTCAGCTATCGTTAGTTGAGAAGCAAGATTAGTTTTGCTTTGCTCAATAGCCTTTAAAAAATATTGTTCAGTGAGCTGTGGTTTATTTTGTTTTTCAGCTATAGCTGCAAGGCCCAGATAGGCTTTAAGTGCATTGGGCTGTATTGTGATAACCTGCTTAAAATGGTTTTCGGATTCTTGCCAATTTGCTTCTAAAGCGTTTATGCGTGCCATGCCCATGTAAGCAGGAATGTTCTCTTTATCCAGCTTTATAATTGCCTGATACTGTGCCATTGCTTCTTTGGTGTCTCCATTGAGTTGCAAAACGAGTGCTTTAAGATTTAATAATTTAAGATCATCAGGCGTTTTATTCAACAGTTGATCAATCTTATCATTGGCTTTATCAAGCTGTTTTTGTTTAATATAGGAGATGATGAGCAAGTAATTGGTTTGGCTTTGGGATATTTGTTGACTTGAGTCAGTCTGTATATTGGCTAGCTCTTCCAGTTCACTTATTGCTTCCTCTAATTCACCCGATTTAAACTGTGCTGCAATAAGACGTTTTTTTATCTCCTGGTTATCAGGGGCAAGTGTTTGAGCCTGATTCAGCAATTTCAAGCCTTTTTCTTTTTCACCAATTTGGATATAGGTCGTACCAAGGGTTACTAATAATAAGGGATCATTTTCCAGCTGATTTTTTGGGATGCCTTCAATGATTAATAATGATTGCTTTGTTTTACCTTGGGCCAGATACACATTGGCCAGTATATTTTGTGCTTTTAAATTATTAGGTGCAGAAGCAAGATAAATGGTCAGATACTCTTCGGCCTGATTAAAATTTTTCAAGGCAAAATTGGCTGCCCCTAAAATAAAGGCAGCGGGCATGTGCTTGGGTGCGATATTAACAACCAGTTGTGCGGCTTCTTGAGCGCCAGTATAGTCTTTTTCCCTCAGTAGAATCTGTGCTTTCATAAAATTAGCTTGAGGATGGTTTTGATATTTATCGAGTATAATTTTCAGATCGGCTTTAGCGGCTGCTGTATTATTTTGGATGGTCAGTGTGGTTGCACGCTCAAGACGAAATAAGAGGTTAGTAGGGTTCTTTTCAATGATTTGATTATAGATTTTGATTGCTTGCTCTGGCTGCTTGTTGATATTGGCTAGCTTTGCCTTGAGTTGTAATGTTGAGCTGCTGTCAGGCTCAATAGAGAGTGATTGACCGATCAATTGTTCTGCTTTTACATAGTCTTTTTCGAACATGGACAGAGCTGCAAGGCCATTGTATGCATCAGTACTTTTTATTAATTGATTAGCCTCTTCAAATGCTTGCAGTGCATCAGCTAATTGTTGCAAACCGAGGTGAGCATAGCCGACAAAGGTGAGTCGCCTGGACTCCAATTTATGCTCATTGAATGGTGTTTTGAGTAACTTGAGAATTTTATCCTGTTTGCCTGCTGTTTGTAATGCATCAGCATAGCGGAACAATATGTTTGTATCATTGGGTAGCAACTTATGAGCGCGGCCCAGCTCTTTTAAACTGGAATCCAATTTGCCTGTTCTCAGGTAAACGTCGCCTAAAAGAAAACGTGCATGTGCATTTTTAGGTGTTTCCCTGAGCTGGTTTTTCAGATGAATAATTGCAGTAGAATAATTTTTGTTTTCAATGGCTTGTTCGGCATCGTTTAATGTGTCTGCCAAGGCAGTTGAATAAATTCCAGCATTAAAGCCCGCCAGAATACTGAGAAGTGGAAGATATTTTGATAGACGCATACTATTCCCTGTCTTGAATTTGCAAGTATATTTCTTGGACAAGTTTCACTATAGCATATTTTTTAATGTTGAATTAAAAGCCGTTTTGTTTTAATTATTCTGTCCCTGGCGTTTTTACATTGCTTTTAATTCAACATGTAGCATTATTTTTCTGATTTTATGGCTGAGTTTTGCTCCCCTCCGAGTACTTCGATCAGCCTGGGAATAAAGCGAGCTAATTCGCCTGTCATCAGGTTAAAATCAGCGTCAAACTGTGCTGCAGCATCTTCGGCCCCATCATTTGAGGCCTGTTCTAATAATTCATCGGAAAATTTCAGTCGTTTAATGGATAGATCATCTTCGATAATGCATTCCAATGTGTCGTTCCAATTGACGGCGAGTTTGGTAACTTCTTTTCCGCTGTCCAGATGCATCTGGATTTCATCACTGCTGAGGTCTTGTCGTTTACAGCGTAAAATAGCACCTTCATCGTCAGCTTCACGTAATTCACATTCATCTTTTATCTGAAAGTCATCTTTTAAATCATTGCCCTTGATCCAGTTTGTCATTAACAAGATGGGCAATGTTTGGGTCTTTAAAGGAACAACTGGTAAGCTTCCAAGAGTTTGGCGTAAAAGTTCAACCAGTTCTTCAGCTTTATTATTACTTGAAGCATCGACTATCATCAGTTGAGCTTCTTGATCAAGGTAGGCATAAGTTCGTTTAGAGCGGGTAAAAGCTTTAGGTAAAAGGGTTAAAATAAGCTCATCTTTGATGCTTTGTTTATGTTTGCCCACTGGACGTCTGCCACTTTCAATCTGCATCGCATCCAATTTTTCATTGAGTGCATCATTGATGACACTTGAGGGTAGTATCCTTTCTTCGAGGCGTACACAAAGCATTGTGGTTTTAGCTATGGTATGTGTCAGTAATACACTATTATTCTCTTGTGAATTTCCCAGTGGTGGCACCCAACCAAAGGAAGAAGCCTGTGTGGAGCCACAAGGCTGAAATGATTTTTCAGCGAGATGGCTTTCCAGTTGCTCAGTATCAATTGAAAAAGGTTTGCTAAAGCGATAAATTTTTAGGTTTTTAAACCACATAATTGGTCATCCTGGCCGTTCTTTGTTAACTATCAAATATACCCATGGTACTTAAAATGCAGACTTGGTTCTTTTTATTTAAGACATTTAACTTAAAGACTCAATTCCTGTAGTGCTTGCACCCTCAATCGGCTCTCAGTCAAAATGCCTCGCTGCAATTTCAGGCATCACGGGTATAGAGAAAGTGATTGATGTGAAAAATAACGAAATAAAAACAGGCTAGGATTATCCTAAATAAAATGACTTAAGGCTACTTTTTTTAAGAGATGTTTCAAAAGAGGTATATAAAGTCTATTAAATGAGTGTTTACCTGGAGGGTGAACACTCATAATAATTGATCAGTTCATACCGTGTGTATGACATTGGTGACAACACCCCAAAGATGCAATGTTTCTTCAGGGCCTATTTCAATGGGTTCAAAATCATCATTTTCCGGCATTAAGCGCACCTGACCTTTGTTCTTGTAAAGGCGTTTAACGGTTAACTCGCCATCAACAGCTGCGATGACAATTTTTCCATGACGTGCCTCAATGCTGCGATCAACAATGAGAATATCTTCAGGGTGAATGCCAGCATTAATCATTGAATAACCCGTCACTCGGACGAAAAAAGTTGAGGCGGGATCCTGGATGAGATGTTCTGATAAATCGAGCATGCCTTCAATATAGTCATCGGTTGGGGCAGGACAACCAGCAGCGACTTTGCCACCGTATAGGGGGAGTTTAAAGCCACCTGAATGAGCAAACTCAAGAATACGATCAACCATACTTTCTGGAACACGAATGGCTTTGGTTGATTCTGAATATTTTCCTGTTCCTTTAGGACGGCCAGCACCGCTACGTTTACCACCTCTCGGCATAGCTATTCTCCTTTCATTTATCCTTTGAAAAAAAGGTCAGTTCCATTGGCTTTTCTTATGAAAAACGTCCGAAAATGAACACTTTTTATAGAATAGTGTACTTTTATCAATTTGTCTATTTCTTTTTTAAATCTTTTTAGGAATGAAGCAGAGTTTTAAAATGAGTAATTGGCCTGTTTCATAGCGGTTATATATGGATATTTTCTATGTAATACAGGATAATACCGCATCGTGCAATATCGCAAAAAAGAATACTGTTTAGGAATACTACTTTGATATCTACAGCAAATCTCACCATTCAATTCGGTGCTAAGCCATTGTTTGAAAATGTTTCCGTTAAATTTAGTGATGAAAACCGATATGGTCTCATTGGAGCCAATGGTTGTGGTAAATCTACCTTCATGAAAATTTTGGGTGGTGATTTGGATGCAACCAGCGGTACAGTCACCATTTCGACGGGTGAACGTGTAGGTAAATTGCGTCAGGACCAGTTTGCTTACGAAGAGTACAGTGTCATTGACACGGTTATTATGGGTCATGAAGAACTTTGGAAAGTCAAAGAAGAGCGTGACAAAATTTATGCAAATCCTTATATGAGTGAAGATGATGGTATGCGCGTGGCCGATTTGGAAGTTCAATATGGAGAAATGGATGGCTATACCGCTGAATCCAGAGCAGGTGAACTGTTAATTGGCGTTGGTATTCCAGTTGAACAGCATTTTGGTCCGATGTCTGAAATTGCACCTGGTTTTAAATTACGAGTGTTATTATCACAGGTTCTTTTTTCTGATCCTGATATCATGTTACTGGACGAGCCCACCAACAACCTGGACATTAATACCATTCGCTGGTTGGAAGACATTCTTAACGAACGCAACTGCACAATGATCATTATTTCTCATGACCGTCACTTTCTTAATAGTGTTTGTACTCATATGGCGGATTTAGATTATGGTGCAATTAATATCTACCCTGGTAACTATGATGAATACATGCTGGCAGCAACACAGGCCAGAGAACGTCAGATGCAGTCAAATGAGAAAAAGAAAACTGAAATGGCTGATTTGCAAAAATTTGTCGAACGTTTTTCTGCCAATGCTTCTAAAGCAAAACAAGCCACATCTCGTCGTAAACGCCTGGACAAAATTCAGCTGGACGATATAAAAGTATCTTCAAGAAAGAACCCATTTATTCGCTTTGAGCAAGACAAGAAACTGTATCGAAATGCTTTTGAGATAGAAAATCTCAGTAATGGCTTTGATGAACTGCTTTTTCAAAAAATGGATATGTTAGTTGAAGTGGGTGAGCGAATTGCCATTATTGGTGCCAATGGTATTGGTAAAACCACACTATTGAGAACCCTAATTCATGATCTGGAAGCAAAAAGCGGTCGCATTAAATTTTCTGAAAATGCCAATATTGGTTATTACCCGCAAGAACATGTGGATGAGTTTGCCGCTGAGATGACTTTGTTCGACTGGATGGATCAGTGGGGACAGGAAAGTGATGATGATCAGGCCATTCGAGGTATTTTAGGGCGTTTACTGTTCTCTAGAGACGATACCAACAAGTCTGTTAAAGTACTTTCAGGTGGTGAAATGGGGCGTATGGTGTATGGTAAATTAATGTTGGAAAAACCAAATGTGTTATTTATGGATGAGCCAACTAACCATATGGATATGGAATCCATTGAATCACTGAATATGGCTTTGGATGCCTATGATGGCACCTTTGTGTTTGTCAGTCATGACCGTGAGTTTGTCTCATCATTGGCAACCCGTATCCTTGAAATAAAAGACGGTAGTATTGTGGACTTCAAGGGAACTTATGATGAGTATCTGGCCAGTCAGGGGATTAGTGAATAAATTTTTTCCTTCTAAAAAATGATATTCAATAGGGCTCAGTGATAATTTCACTGAGCCCTATTTTTTTAACCTATCTTATCAACTTATCTTATCAACTTACCTGATTACCCACAAGTTACAGCTATCTTTCGGGAATGTACTATAATTTAAGTATAGAGAAAATAAGGAGACAGAACAATGAGTAAGAACAAAGTT
>JADGEK010000049.1:0-1126 GCA_016744395.1 Gammaproteobacteria bacterium
GATAAAAGCAGACAGAAAAAATAAAAGATGCGGCACAAGATGCTTCTGATAAAGTGAACTCTTTTGTCAAACCAGATAAAGCTGACGAATCGTAGAAATACAACACAGACTTCCAGGCACAGACATTATCTGCGCCTGGCTCATAAAGGCCAGGATTCAGGATGATGGCAGATAAAATCTAGTCTTCGACCTGCTCTCTTTCAACTATTGCCTGCTTATTCTTATGCTTTACCAGCGGTAACATGGCATTCGTCAGACCCACCATTTTTGCACTGAAATAGACAAGCATACCGCCAACAAGTCCCATATTGAATAGAAATACACCTGCCAGAGTAATTGCACCAGGTATTATTGAAGTTAAATAATTGTTACGCATATTGGCTTCAAAGAATTTGGAAATTTCAAATAAGGATTTTAGTTTCTTTAAATTACCATCCATTAAAATAATCTGGGCGGTATCTGTGGCGACACTTGAAGCACCGCGTAACGAGATGGATACATTGGCCTGTTTTAAGGCGATGGCGTCGTTAATTCCGTCACCGACATAAGCGACAAATTTTCCATCTTCACGCAGTTTGGCAATCAGTTCTGCTTTTTTATCAGGCAGTGTTTCAGAAAAATAATGTTCTACGCCTAATTCACTGGCAAGTTGGCGAGTCGGTTGCTCGTGATCACCCGAAATAATGGTGACTGAAATACCCTGGGCTTTAACATAATTAATAATTTCTTTGGCTTCTGGGCGAATACAAGGTTGTAATTCCAGTATACCAGCGAGTGTTCCATCGACAGCAACATACACAAGCGAATGTCCTCTGGCATCAGATTCGGTTTTTAAACTCTGAATCTGATTTGGAAAATGTATACCCTGTTGTTCCATATATTTCGCACTGCCAACCTGCACAAGCTTGGTATCAATTTTGACTTCAATACCGTATCCAACTTTGTATGCAGCTTCTTTAATGTTGGGCAAATCCATCTCACGTTGTTCTGCGGCTGTGAGTATCGCCCTGGCAATAGGATGGGTTTGTCGATATTCAGCTGCCGCAGCATAAGATAGCAAAGTTGCTTCGTCAAAAGGTTCAAGTGGGTGGAGATGGCTAAGCTGCGGTTGCTCCATGGTCAATGT
>JADGEK010000049.1:1226-18971 GCA_016744395.1 Gammaproteobacteria bacterium
TCGATATTCAGCTGCCGCAGCATAAGATAGCAAAGTTGCTTCGTCAAAAGGTTCAAGTGGGTGGAGATGGCTAAGCTGCGGTTGCTCCATGGTCAATGTGCCAGTTTTATCAAAAACCAGGGTGTCCACTTTTTGCAACATTTCCAGTGAACGGCCATCTTTTATCAATATGCCATTGGCTGCCATAATATGTAAAAAATTTAATACACTAATCGGCCCATACAGCTTCATATTGTAACCAAAAGCTGTCCAGATAATAGCCATTGCCGCACTTGGACCAAGCAAGGGCAAGGTTAAGCCACTGACAACAAGGGTTGGTGCAATAAAATCATCTGCTATCTGTTTACCTCGTAAGCGTAGACTTTCTTTATACTCCTGTGTTTTTTCCAGGATCAGCCCAATTTTTGCCGCATTGGTATCGGAACCAGTATTTTCTGCTTTAATCAGAACTCGTCCACCTAAAACCAGGGTCGAAGCAAAAACCTTTCCTCCAACGTCTTTCTCTATTGGTTTTGATTCTCCTGTCAGGCTATGCTGATCAACACTTGCCAATCCCTTGATTATCATGCCATCAACAGGAATAATCTCCCCTGCATTAACAACTACTATGTCCTGTTTTTTTAACGCCTCAAAAGGTATTTCAACTTCAGAACCTTCTTTTACCACCCAGACAGTTTGTTGTTTTTGACTAAAACTATTAACTAGTTGCTTATGTGAATGCTGTTCGGTTCGAGTCAACAGTTTCTGGCACAGTAAACTTGTAAAAGTAATGAAAATCGCCAAAAAGAAAAATCCTGATGCCAGAAGACCGATCACAGAAATCACTTCAATAAGCTCGGTGGTAATTTGCCCTTTCTTCAGATTTTGAAATAATTTCTTAAATACAGGAGTAAAAATATAGAGTGTGGCAACACCCGCGATGGGCAGCAAGGGGGCATAGAACCAGGTGCCTATCAGAGATAGACCCATTAAGCCTATTGATCCTTTAATGTTTTTATTCAGTTTCATCTCTGAGGAAGCAGCAGAGGCATCCAACTGATATTGCTCATCCACGATAGTCATCTGCTTAATGTGCTGCTCACGCAGCTCACCACCGCTCATAGAAATATTAATGACATCTTTAGCAGCAAGTATTCTGGTTTTGGTTTTTTGATAGAGACTGGGCGGCTTGACTTTTCGTTTGGATTTAAAAGCTTGGCTCTTGTTTAATGTGCCATTGATAAGTTGGCGATTTTGAAGATATCGGGTACTTCTTGTGCCAAAAATCACTCCGCCACCGAAAACTAATAGTTGAATCAGCATGGCAGAAAATCCAGAACAAAAGGGAAAACCCTATAGCTACAACTATTAATATATTGGGTTAAACATATATTAGTGATTGTTTTTTCCATGTCTCAACCTTTATAATGATGCTTATGTATAATAAAACATGAAAGCGGTTAAGTACACTTTATATTTATAGTCATATATAGTACCTTTGATATTTATTAACCTAGATTAACGAAAACATCTTTAACACTTGTTATATTGTATGACTTAAGTTCAGACAAGGGAATTCTGATAATTCCCTCCATCGTTCTTGTGCTATGCTTTCTTATTACTATGCTATAGTTGAAGAACCGTTAAATTAAAATGAGGAGAACTAATAATGACTTCTGAAAGAATGACGACCGCTCTAGCAGGTTCATTTATTGTGGGCAGCTTACTTTTAGCCCATTTTACAAGCCCTTACTGGCTATTATTAACTGCATTCGTAGGTTTCAATCTGTTTCAATCATCATTTACAGGGTTTTGTCCTGCAACAATGATCTTTGAAAAAATGGGATTTAAATCTTGCGCTAAGATGGCTTAATCGCAGGTATTTTTATACACATCCAGAGAACATGACTGCTATTTTCATGGGAGCAATGGTATTAAGAACAGCACAGCAGGACAGGTATTTTACAGGCTCAGCCCTGAACTATGACTATATTGAGATAAATAAATATAATTATCCATTTCTTCATACTTAAACCTTCCTCCTGGTTGTTTTTTTGCAGTAAATTACAAGTACTATGAGTTGCTTTCTATCTCTATAATCATATATAGTTTGTTTTTTGATTTCTTTTTTATTAATTCAGATGAACAAGAACATCTTTAATACGGATTATATTTCTTAATGCATTTTTTTAAGAGGAAGTGCTAATGATTCCCTTTATTGTTCTTGCGCCTCTGGCTATAGCTGGGGGAGGACTGTTTGGACTGGCAGAGGAGCGCTTTCGTCGCAGGCGTCTCGCCACTCAAGCAGCTTCGCAAACAACCACGGACTCACCCGTCATGGCCAGTGGCGAGCCTATCCAGATAAAGCGTTCAGCGCTTGCCGCACGTACCGCTCTGGGTCTATCGGCAGCAGGAATTTGGTATCCCCCACTGTTGCTCGCCTCTGTGCCAGTTATTGGCTACAGTACATACAACTGGCTACGCACCCGATATCTATTCGAGAAACCATTGGCCAAGTCGCCCTTGAGAATCATGGCAGGCCTCGCACTAGCAGGCTCCCTGGCAACAGGAAATATTTTGATGGCGTCACTGGTATTAAATGTCGACTTGTCAGGACGAAAATGGATCTCCAGATGGACTGAAGGTTCACATTTAATTGATAATGATACTGGAAAAGAAGTCGTTCCTTCCAGTTTTATGGAGCGAGTTAAATATCTAACAAAAATTACGCTGCAGGGTGAGCCTCGCTGGGAATGGTTTCCAGTTCTGTTGGCACGAGTATCGATGGGCCTGTTCTTTGCCATTTCTGGCTGGAACAAGCTATTCACGGTTGCGCATTGGAAAGGCCTGTTAGCCGGGATGATTGCGACAGGCTTACCCTTTCCCAAGTTTATGGCTCTTTTTCTAGCCTGGTTCGAATTTGTTGGTGGCTCCCTTCTTACCGTAGGATTCATGTCATCATTCTTTTCCTTTGGGCTGGCATTTGCAATGATCGTAGCCATTATAACCGTTGAGATCCCCTTCGTAATTCCTCCAGGACTCGGTCCTCTCGACTGGCTGGATTGGTTTTTGTATCTGCCCCAAGTCCTGTATGTTCTCATTTTCTTATGGCTAATCATCAAAGGTCCTGGTCCTTACAGTGCCGATGCTGTCATTGCGCGTAAACTTGGATTTGACGAGGATTCTGAAGAAAATACCAACATGAGCTCTGAAAAGAGTGACTCAAAAGACCCTGAGACTGATTCCGAGAATAACCCCAATGAATTCGGACCCATCGGAGCGGGAGGAGCCAGTTGGACTCCACAACACGCTTGAGCCACTAGCACAAGTGCACACGACACAGTGGTGGGTATATCCTATACCCACCCAAATACGACGTTTGTTATGTATTGGGTCGTTATTGTCATTGAGACACCAGGCCTGCGAATTTGATCATTCAGCGGTTGCCTAGATTCGTTATAATAATTTATTACAGTAGGAAGGTTAAAATGGGTTTTAAAAGCAGTTTATTAAAAAGCGACCTATTAATACGGACAGTAAAAGTAGGCGCAAAATTAACACCAAAAATACTAGTCGTATCGGTCGCTAATATCATTCTTAAAGGCATTGCGGAGTTTTCAGATATTCTTTATGACCTGGACCAACGTACAGCCTTTGTAAAGGTCACACTTTATGGAGAAGAAGAAGCAATTGAAGTTGCCCTGGACGGATATGAAATCTTAGGCAATGAGGATAATTATCAGTTTATTCTACATAAAGCACAATCAAATAAACCTTGGATGAATAATATACTCTCTCGTATCGTTGGAAAAACTTGGGATATTCCTCCATTACCACAATATAAAGATGAAGTTGGATTTGTCGCCAAGCTTCTTAAAGCTGAAAAAGCTGAAAATCCTGAGCAAGAAATAGTTAATGAGGTTGTCTGATTGAAAGCTTGTCCCCATTCCCCCGAAAAGTTCACCCTTTTACAGACACTCTGACAAAGATACTTTTTAAGTATCTTTGATGATGCTCCTGACCTTTAGACAATGTGTATCTTTGAGTAAAAAAATCCAATAGCTGATCTAAATTTGATTATGACATGATGAGTTCGATGAAATTCAAACATTATTTATTTGACTGGGGCGATACACTCATGGTGGATCAACCAGAGAATCAAATACCCATGTGTGAATGGGAAGAGGTTTGCGAAGTGAAAGGAGCGAATAAACTCCTGGCGTTTTTAAATAAGAATAGCCACTGTCATTTAGCAACAAATTCAATTAGTACTAATGAACAGCAAATTCGCAAGGCACTCAATAGAGCAGGACTAAATCAATACATAGAAAATATTTATTGTTACAGAACCTTGGGACTAAAGAAGCCAAGCCAGGCGTTTTATGATCATATCATCATGGATCTGGGCGTGAGTAGAACGGAGATCGTTATGGTAGGCGATGGATTAGAAAAGGATGTCATCGGGGCTTTAGATAATGGGATACAAGCTATATGGTATAATCCAAAAAATGCTTCAGTGCCTCACAATATTCATGCCATAGAAAACCTTCTAGAGTTAACAAAAATATAGGGTAGCTGGAGGTGTTTAACCCTACCCTGCGCGTGGTTCCACACAGGGCAGTTTAATAATTGACACTTAGGTCTTTATCTAAATTTTTCCATTAAAAACCTCACCGTCTACTTATGGATATAGATATATTTAATCAGTCTATTGGACATAAATTTATTTTCCACAGGCTCAAGTTCACTATTTTCCTTGCGCTCAAGTTCAATTTTTTCCTTCCTTTTATTTTCCGCTTTTTCAGTGGTTTCAGTATAGGGCAGCATTCCATTTGCAGCAGCAACCAGATTAAAGCCATTATTAAGAACCAGTGAAGCTTTTAGTCCAAAAAATCCCATAAAGGCACCGACAATACAAACCGTATTCGGAATGGCAATCATCAGGAAGCTTCTTTTTACATTCGTTTGCAAGCTTTCAGCGACCTCAAACAGATAATGAAACTTAGTAAGAGTGCCATCCATGAAAATGACATCTGCAACATCAACAGCGATGGTAGATGCACCTTTTAATGAGACACCAATTTCTGCATGAGAAAGGGCTGCAGAATCATTAATGCCATCACCAACCATCATGACTTTCTTGCCTTCTTCCTGGAGCAATTTGACATAATCAGCTTTTTCATTAGGGAGTACACCAGCAAAATAACGATCAATGTTGAGCTGACGCGCAAGCTCTTTGGTAGGTTCTTCACTATCACCTGAAATAACAACAATTTCTTTAATGCCTAAGCGTCTTAAGTCAGCGATAACATCGGCAGCTTCGTCTCTCACCGTGGATTGTAGTTCAATCATCCCAGCCACTTTGTTATTGATTGCCGTTAGTATCGCCGATTGCCCACGATCACCTGTCTCTTTTAATGCAACTTTAATTTTTTCTGGAATCTCGATATTTTCACTTTCCATATAGCGAAGACTACCGACCTTAATCCAGTCCTGGCCAATTTCTACCTCAATCCCCAGACCAACATGATATTGAGACTCATCATATTCTGCTAATTCTATATTTTCATCCTTGGCTTTCTGTAAAATAGCAGCGGCAATCGGGTGAGAAAACTTTTGTTCAGCTGTTGCTGTGCAAAACAGAATTTTTTCTTCGTTATGCGTTTCATCCGCCGTTACAATTCTAGAGACAGTCGGTACGTCTTTGGTCAAAGTACCCGTTTTATCAAATAATACAACATCAATATCTTTTAGTTTTTCGATGACTTCACTATGTTTTATCAGGATGCCATTTTTTGCGGCGTTACCCAGTGATGCCAATAATGCAATGGGAGCAGCTATCCGGATACCAGTGCCATAATCAGCATTTATTATCGCAAGTAATGCACCAGGCCCGACCATTGCATAGCCCAGAGCACCTAGCCCCATGGTAGGTATAACCATTTTATCCGCTATTTTTTCACCAACAGACTGTAACTTGACATCATAGTTAGAAGCTTCATTGATAATTGATATCACTTGAGATGCTAAAGTATTTTCACCCGTTTCCTGCACCTTGATCTTGATCTTTCCAGCCACTATCACAGTGGTCGCAAAAACTTGTTCATTCTCATGTTTATCTGCTGGAACAGATTCACCTGTGAGGCTTTGCTGATCAATCATGGCTCCGCCTTCGATGATGACCCCGTCAACAGGTATCTGTTCGCCTGTACCAACGATGACAATATCATTTTGTTTCAAGTCCTTTACTTCAGTTTGGACTTCTACCCCATCAACAAGTAACCATGCAAAGCGGGGCTGCTCACCAAATATGTCAGTGATATAGTTACGTGATTTCTTGGTGGTTTTTTGTAGCAACATATCTGCCATGTCGATAATCCAAACCATGAATGCCGCGGCAGCAATTTGTCCGAAAAGTAAGGTCAATAAAATTACCCCGGTATCAAGAATATCAACTTGAATTCTTTTTTCTTTAAATAAAGCGTTTGCCGCTTCTTGAAAAATATTGAATGAGAAATAGCCGATTAATAGATAGCTGGCAGGCATCAACCAGGGCAGGCTGGTTTGGGCTATTACAGCAAGCCCCATGGTTCCCGTTGTCATAAGAAAACGATATTTGTGTCGTTCTTCATTTGCTTCAATGGCTTCAATGGCTAAATCAGTATCTGTTTCTGTTCCCTGCAGTATGCCCGCACTTGACGAGTCTGCTATATTTTTAATCTCTCTTTTAGTTTTAGCCTTAGTCAGCATTTTTTTTACATAAGGTGCAGCAGTTGCACCTGCAAAAACCAGTATCATGCCAAATTGAACCATGGTGTAATTTCCTTTAAATAATAATCGCAATGACGA
This sequence comes from Gammaproteobacteria bacterium, assembly GCA_016744395.1. Classification (GTDB taxonomy): domain Bacteria; phylum Pseudomonadota; class Gammaproteobacteria; order GRL18; family GRL18; genus GRL18. Next base: position 8,055 of record JADGEK010000049.1, read on the forward strand.
ATAATCTTCTGCAATATTGCAGAAGATACTCTTGAAGTTTAAGTCGCATTAATATTTCTTATTAAGAATAATGGCGCATAAACATTCATCAGTGGAATTCGCTGCCGTTCGAAACGAATCAGGTAAGCCTATCTGTAAACCAATAAATAAACCTAGAAATACGGGCATTAACTCAGGAGATACTCCCATAGAAATTGCCACTGGCCCACCAAAAAGTATTAATTCACCTGGTATGCCAGGGACTCCATAACCAATTAAAAATACAATAGGCATACACAGTAACAACTGTAGCAGTGAAATATCAATATTTAATATGGATGCTACAAGACCTGTCATCAGAAAGACATTAATGATGGTGCCATTGATATTAAGAAATGAACCTGTGCCGACGACAAACTGCCGTACTTCATCAGGAATACCAGGGCAGAATTTTTTTATCATATGAAGATTAAGCGGTGTTCCCAGAGCTTCGGAAGAAGTTGCCCATAGCATGGGATAAACTTTTATCCAGTAAACAGAAAAGTACTCTTTTAGAGAAAAATCCGGTTTTGCACGCTTGACTAAAACGAGTAAACCCGCATGCCAGGTACCACTAATAAATCCAGTTAATAAGGCGCTCAGAACATACAGCAAAATCATCCCTAGTGGTGTTGTTATATCTATCGGAAAACCCAGTATGGCTACTGTGTTTACATTCACATTTCCCATCTCAGGTCCTAAACTTTCTGCAAGAACCTCGGGTAATATAGTGACATAAGCACCAATTGCCACCATCAGAAAAGGGATAATAGGCACAATAAATTGCCCCAGATACTCGATAAGATCGACACCTTTCGCCAGGTTATCCGCAAGCTTTGGAATGCGATAAGCAATAAAGACGGTTATAACGGAAGCATAAATAGCATAAAAATAAACACTATGTGTTAGCATCCACCCAAGAGAAACAATGGATTCTTTAACCGCTTCTGATAAACCGTCAACAGATGAATATAATGGTAACCCAAAGGCAACAGCGGTCCAAATAACACCATATACACAGGCAATCATTCTGGCAACCACGAACCATTTAATAGTGTGTTTCGCAAAGCTTTTACCTCGAGATTCACTGAGCATCAACTTGGTCAGCGTCGGGGTTAAGATTAAATAGATTGCTACCGGGGCAAAATAGCCATAGCCATCGATAAAGCTCTCCATTGCATCACTGACTGAGTAGGCAAATGTTTTAGATTGATCTGCCCAGAATATGCCAATAGTTAAAGATATAAGTGATAGCCACCATAAATGCCGCTCTATCAATTCTATAAAATTTTTAATAATTCACCCCACTCAAGTTATTATAAATAAATATTAAAATATGCGCTAAAAATAAGGATCTTATATTTATTCCAGCGTATATATTTCCCAGTCCTTTTCATCTTTGACAAGCATTAGCAAGCCCAGCTAAAGGAATATGTTAAACTATCCACCCCACAGTTTTTTATTTGTCTGATTTGCGTTGAATTTTTCAATAGCTGATCCACAGTTAGTGCGATCAGTATTTGGAATTCAACTTGAACAGATGCAATAAGGGGCTGTTTATTTGCAGTTATACTATATATGTTATAAAGTATATATAGTTCGCTAGATTAGTACAATCTATAAATGATAATATATTTACAAACCTTAGGAGATTGATATGCCCATTATGCCTTTTGTACTCGGAATAGTTACTGGTTCAGTAATTACTTATATTGTGAAAGATGAGCCAAGCAAGCAGTTACTTGGAGAGACAGGTGGTAAAATCACATCTGGTGTCGGTAGTCTGACCAATAAAGTGACTAGTATATTTAAGAAAGCTGAGGAATCAGCAGAAGAAGTCGCCGAAACAGCATAAAGTAAACATCGCGTCCACTCACTGTTTGCAACTCCATAACCACTCTACCAGTGAGTAAGCCTGTTAAAAAAAACCCTTCACAATAGCTATTATGAAGGGTTTTTTAATATCGCCTTAAAACTGGCAGTCTAAAAAGAAAGCTGGTTCAACTCTATTTATTTAACCATTCTTCCTTCTTTCATTTTCAATATTCGATCAGCGACATGAAAATAATGATCATCGTGGGTAACAGCAACTACAGTTTTACCCATTGCTTTAATCTCGGGTAATAATGTTTCATAGAAGTATTGGCGGAATTGAGGATCCTGATCCGCAGCAAACTCATCCATGATCAGAACAGGCTTGTCTTCCAGAATGGCAGCAATAAAGGCAAGTCGTTTTCTTTGCCCGGTGGATAGATTGGTTCGGGTGAAACCGCCATTTTTATATTCTACCTTGTCCTTCATTTTCATCTTTTCAAGCCAGTAATTGACTTTCTTACTATCTATATTTTCTATGCCATAGAATTTGTCAAAAAGATGAAAGTCGGTAAAGATAGCAGAAAACAAATCTCGATAGTCAGGATAACTGATTTTATCAATAGCGATGGAATCAACAAACAGATTGCTATTTTCAGGATAATACAAACCTGTCAATAGTTTCAAGTAGGTTGATTTACCACTTCCGTTACCACCAATAATAAATAATAACTCACCTTTATAGATCGTTTCATTAAAAGGGCCCGCAGAGAAGTCAGAACCATTCCCTGTGTCAGACGTGTAGGTAAAACTGACATTTTTCATGCTTATTTCTTTAAAATCAGAGAAAACATGATTACTGGATCCCTCTTCCTTCTCATCACCATTAATCCTGGAAAATGTTTTGCTAATGACTTGATCCATTTCTGCCTCAAGACTAATGAGTTCGTCAATAGACAGATTAACCCTGTTCAATATCGGCATAGTGTTAATCAAAATAGCAATCGGTCCAGTAATAAACAGAATAGTTGAAGATATTTTGTAAATATTATCTGTATGGACTTCACTGATACTGGGAATAACAAAAATAAGCACGGGCAACAAGGTATAGACAAGAATGCGCCCATGTCCCCAGAGCCTGGATTCCTGTTTGCCAACTTCCAACTTGATTTTTTCTATTTCAGCTGATTCTGTTGCTATATTTTGTATAATCGCCTGACCTTTTTTACGATTTATTTTAACTTCTTTAAAGCCGTTAATCAGATGTGAAATGGATTTAAAATAACTCACTTCCTTGTGCTTAACTTCCTGTAACAATGCTTTAATGCGTCTGGTTTTTGCCAGAAACAAAGTAACAGAGATAAGAATGCCTGCCATGCTGATTAAAAAACTAAGGTAGGAGATATAAGCCAGGTACAGAAAAGAAAAGATCAGTAACACAGACATCTGTGCAGCCCCCGTGATCTGGGGGATCGACTGGGATATTAGCATATCACTTTGCGTAAAGCGGGCGTATAGGCTATTACTTCCTTGCTCTTCCATAAAAGGCAGTTCGACTCGCCGAATTTTGCGTGTCAGGCGAATTCTTACATTATAAATGGCATCCTCAATGGTAATAATAGCCCGCTCAAAAGCAAACCACTGGGCATAAAGAAAGAGTGCAAAGGCAGCTGTATACAGCCAAAAATATTGAGTCAGATTTTCATTGTCTGCAACTGCCTGGGTTGCATGGTTAACAATACCCAGAAGCAAACTATTGGCAATGCCAGCAATAATAATGATCAACAGGATTTGTTTATAGGGTTTGCTGGTTTCTTTGTCGATGAACTGAATCAATCGCATATTTTATAAATGTCCATGACTATGTTGATGATTGATTTTTATATCTCTTTATTAACCAGAAATCGGAAATGAGCGATAAGCTCCTGAGTATTAAAGAATTACATTATATATAAAACGAATGGAAAAAGGGAGTGTCACAAAACCAGTTACCGCATCTCTTGGCTGCAGCCCTGGAGTACTTCCTTAGGGATGCCAAAGCACTATACCTGTTACCTTTGTATCCAGGTTTTTACATGCTTCATTTCTACAATACTATTTCCTCGTGAGGGATATATCCCATTATTGGTCCAGACTATAGGCTAGAGGGTTGCTGGAAACCATGCTTTTATCAAATTCACTCATGTCGGAAAGTTTTTCTTCGTCGAGAATATGCAGCCTTTTATGGTGACAATTAATCAGGCCTAATTTATGAAATTGACGAAGGATACGGTTAACATGCACATTGGTTAATCCTACAGCATCGCCAATTTCTTCCTGAGTTAGAGGAAAAGTAACACTATTGGTTTTGGGGTCATAATGGTGATTCATATGTATCTGTGTACGGTGAAATAATTCCAATAATAAAAAGGCAATACTTTCATAGGCATCCTTTCTGCTTCGAAAGGCCTGATGATGTTGACATAAATTCATGTCTCTGGAACCCATTGAAGCAAGGCGTAGTGCCAACGAGGGTGTTTCTTTAAACATTTCCTCTAGCCGACTGCGTGGAAAACCACAAACAATTGATTCACTGAGAGCTGACACTGAGTGTGAAACCATACCTCTTTGATCCGTTTGAAAGCCCAGAAAATCACCAGGCAGTGCAAATCTGAGAATTTGCCGCTTTCCTTCTCTGGAGGTTTGATACATAACCATCCAACCATCAAACAAGGTATAAACATAATCCGTTAAACTTCCTTCACGGTATAATGTGACCTTAGGTGGTACAACAAACTGCTGATCACGAAATTTTTGTGTCCATTCAAGGCGGTCAGGAGCAACCCCCTGAAACAAAGCCAGCTTTCGGATAGGGCATTGAGTACATTCTGTATGTGCCTCTTTGCGTATTTGAATCGATTTTTTCTTCATTTATAATCCCATATAATCATAATCTGGCCTATAAACATAGACTTCAAGTTAGGCTGAGGGGCCTTGTTAGCTGAGGACTCTGTAACCCCTATTTAAAAAGCTCTCATCTCACTACATAATATCTAACCATTACTCTATTTTCTATACGGGAAACCGATAAATCATAGTGTCAATGTTCTGCTTATCTTTCTTCAATAGCTTGTTTTGCCCTTTCCATTATGACTGAAATGGCAGGTCTGCTAAATCGACCGTCTGTCTCCTGCAGTCGTTCTAACAGGGTGTCAACGGATGGCTCGGAGAGTTGTTCATAATTATAGATGCCAATGGATTCCAGTGCTTCCGCCAATTTAGGACCGACTCCTTTTAGCTGACTAAGATCATCATGTATTTCTTCTGGTGACTTTTTTTCATTTAAAGACTCTTTTATAGTGTCACTTTTCTCAGCTATAGTCTTTTCTTTCTTTACTTTTTCAACGGCAACCTCTTTTTCTTCAGTATGAACCTCTAGAGTTTCATCGTCTTCATCATCATGCGTATTTTTCGCAACATAAGAGTTATACAATCTGTCAGCAGCCCAACCAACAGAGATACCAGCTAAAAAAACGAACATATTCATACATTCTCCTCCAAGTATAGTTACAGTTTTAACTAAAACTGTATTTTGACCCATTTCGATGAATTATTTTCCATCATTCTATTTCAACGGATTCAATTTACTGGGTACAGTGTCATTTATCTAATATTTACAACACTCTAAACTTTCCCATAATATTCTCTAAAGCAGATATGCTGTTTGCCATTATGATACTTATTTAGCTATAATTTAGCTACCACACCAAGTATATTACTTAAACAGAGATAATGATACAAGCAATTATATTGTCATTGCCAGCCATTTTCACAGACCAATATAAAGGCGAAGATAGATACGCCTATATATGGTATTAGCGCAATACAGAATTAATGATAATATTGGCTTTGGCATATTTTATAATTAAATGGTGTCGATCTGGTTTATGGCTTTAGACCCCATGCCAAACAATACGAACCAGTCACTCTTAAGAAAGCGGGACTGGAGCAATAAAAAATCACAAAGGAAATACTATGATAAATCTGCAAGTTGCCGAACGGGTACGCCCGATGAACCCATCAACGACTTCATCTCTTGCTGCCCTAACTGCTGAATTGCGTGCTGCAGGCCACGATATTATCGGCATGGGTGCAGGAGAGCTTGATTTTGATACTCCAGAGCATATCAAACAGGCAGCTAAAGATGCAATTGATGGAGGCTTTACAAAGTATACTGCTGTAGATGGTATCCCTGAGTTAAAACAGGCTGTCATCAACAAGTTTACTAGAGAAAACAATCTTGAATACAGCATGAAACAGGTGATGATCTCATCTGGCTGTAAACAGACTCTCTATAACCTGGCGCAGGCAGTCCTCAATGAAGGTGATGAGGTCATTATTCCTGCGCCTTACTGGGTCTCCTATCCTGATATTGTCAAGCTGGCTGGCGGCAGTCCTGTTTTTATCAACGCAGATATTGAACAGGGATTCAAAATCACCCCGAGACAACTCGACACAGCAATTACAGATAAAACCCGCCTGATATTTATAAACAGTCCATCTAATCCTGCAGGCGTCCACTATACACCCGATGAGCTGGCTGAATTGGGAGCCATTCTTGAGCAATATCCAAAAGTGATTGTTGCTACTGATGATATTTATGAACACATGTTATGGGAAGGAACACCTTTTAAAAATATCCTGAATATGTGTCCCGCCCTGTATGAACGTGGTTTTATACTTAATGGGGTGTCCAAGGCTTACTCAATGACTGGATGGCGTATCGGCTATGTTGCAGGGCCTGAATTACTAATACAAAAAATGAAAACCATACAGTCACAAAGTACTTCTAATCCTTCATCTATCTCTCAATATGCTGCCCTTGCTGCTATTGAGGGGGATCAGTCCTTTGTTGAAAAAGTGGTTACAACGCTCAAGGAACGACATGATTATATCTATAGGGCTCTGCTGGAAATAGAGGGCATCAAGTGCCTGCCTTGCCAGGGAACTTTCTATATTTTACCTAATGTAGAACAAGTGATGGCGCGTTTGGGGATCAGTAATGATGTTGAATTCAGTGAATTTCTGATTGAAAAAGCACAGGTAGCAGTCGTCCCTGGTTCTGCTTTTGGTGTTCCTGGTTATGTGCGACTCTCTTTTGCAACCAGTATGGAAAATCTTCAGGAAGCCATAAAACGTTTGCATAGAGAGCTGGATCCTGATTGATAAGAGCCATTAGCAAATAGAGAGCCATCAGCTAAATAGAGAGCCATCAGCAAATAAATTCACACCTATAATAGGTCAATAATTAATCAAGTTAACCTGTATTGTTAATCCATATTGATCTATTCTGATTTCCATATATACATTTAAACGTATATTTGAAATTATTTTTGTTATTTTTTTATCATGACAACACTTACTTTTTAATTCATATGGATAGGTTTCTACTTATGATTTATTTCTACAAGAAACATATTTACCTTGTAAAGATGTAGAGTATCCCTAGTTATTTTTCATATAGATATATCTTAATTAACAGACATATAGATATTTTCTGTTAATGATCCATTCAGTTTTTAGCGTAACCAAATCAACCCATTAACATTTAACTAATTTACAATATTAGAATACATATTGCCTATCCATGTCAATATATACTAATTGCAATATATAGATCATAGTTTAATCTGTGTTAAATCATATATGGCTTGCTTCAAGTAACATTTCTGCTGCAACAAACATGTATAAATAATAAAAAATAATAGATTGAATTAAACCATCAAATCAAATCAAGGGGGTTTTATAAGCCATGTCAAAAATTAGTCGACGAGATTTTTTAAAAAGTTCTGGTGCAGCCGCAGCTATCCCGTTAATGGGCTCCACAGGTAATGTTCTGGCAAAAGAGAATAGCCAATTACCCGATACTGGAATTATGCTGGATTACCCAGAAACAACAGTGAGTAACTCGAGTCAGCTCCCTGTTAATAAAGCCATTAATTTCAACTTCCCCGATAAAAACTCACCTTGTGCCGTGATTCGCATGGGTCATCCAGTCCCTGGTGGTGTTGGGCCTGACAAGGATATTGTCGCTTATAGCATTCTGTGCAACCACATGGGCTGCCCCCTCAATTATGATTCCACTACGCGCACGTTTAAATGCGCCTGCCATTTCAGTATGTTTGACAGCGAAAAAGCTGGGCAAATGGTCACTGGTCAGGCTACCGAAGATCTGCCTCGTATCCTGTTGTCTTACGACAAGGCATCAGGTGATATTAAAGCGGTAGGTGTTGATGGTTTGATTTTTGGCCGCCAGGCCAATGTAGTTTAACGATACAGTGAAAAGATAAGGGGAAAATAGAATGACTCAGAAAATTAAAGACCGCATTGGATTACCACCAGTCAATGCGCAAAAAACCAATATGACCTGTCACTTCTGTATTGTCGGATGTGGCTATCATACTTATAAATGGCCTGTTGATAAGGAAGGCGGACGCAAAGCCAATCAGAATGCATTGGGAATAGACTTCACCCAGCCAGTCGGGTCACTGCAGTTGTCGATGACACCTGCCATGACGAATACAGTTAAAGACAAGGATGGTCAGTCCTATAACATCATGATGATTCCTGACAAACAATGTGTGGTCAATAGCGGCATCTCCTCAACACGTGGTGGCGCCATGGGAAGCCTTATGTACAATGACACAGGGGCTTCAAAGGAACGTCTCAAGTATCCACGCTTTTTTACGGGCGATGACTGGGTAGATTTTGACTGGAAGCAGGCAATGGCTATCTATGCCGGAGTGACCAAGCGCATTCTGGATAAAGACGGTGCTGATCAAATCATGTTTAACGCATTTGACCACGGCGGTGCAGGCGGAGGCTTTGAGAATACCTGGGGTTCAGGTAAATATATGTTCTCTGCCCTTAAAACCAAAATGGTACGGATTCATAACCGTCCTGCCTATAACTCAGAATGTCATGCCACCCGCGATATGGGAATTGGCGAGTTAAACAATAGCTATGAAGACAGTGAAGTCGCAGACACAATCATGTTTATTGGCATGAACTGCTACGAAACCCAGACCAATTATTTCCTTAATCATGCCTTACTTAATTTGCAGGGCGCGACTAAAGATAAAAGGAAAAAATGGTTCCCAAAAGAAAGTATTGAAGACAGTCGTTTCATTTTTGTTGATCCACGTCGCACCAACACACAGGCAATCTGCGAACAAACCGCTAAAGACAGGGTGATGCATCTGCAAATTGAACCTGGCACGGACACCGCTCTGTTTAATGGTTTGCTCAGCTATGTGGTCGAGCAAGGCTGGCAAAACAAAAAATTTATTGCGCAACATACCAGCGGTTTTGATGATGCACTGAAAGCCAACCAAATGTCTTTGGCGAACTGCAGTAAAATCACTGGTGTCTCTGAGGCTGATTTAAAAAAGGCGGCCGAATGGGCCTACAAGCCAAAGGCGTCAGGTCATGCACCGCGTACGGCGCACATGTATGAAAAAGGTATTATCTGGGGAAATGATAATTACAAAATCCAGTCCGCACTGGTTGACCTGGTGCTGGCAACGCAAAATGTGGGTCGGCGTGGCACAGGTGTTTGTCGTCTTGGCGGACATCAGGAAGGTTATGCACGTCCACCCTACCCTGGCCCTCGTCCTGCGCCCTATATTGATCAGGAAATCATCAATGGCAACGGAAAAATGTTGACGGTTTGGGCTTGTAATTCTGTTCGAACCACACTGAATGCTCAACAATATCAGGCAAAGATTATTCAGCGCAGTAATATCGTGCGTGATGCCTTGATTCAATCGGGTGGCGGCTTAACTACCGAGCAAATAGTTGATGTTATTTATGATGCAGTGAGTAATAAAGGTGGTCTATTTGTCACGACAATTGATCTTTATCCAACCACCTTTGCCGAGCTGGGTCATATGATGCTGCCTGCTGCACATCCAGGAGAAATGAATCTGACGTCCATGAACGGTGAGCGCCGCATGAGGCTGTCTGAAAAATTTATGGATGCCCCTGGCATCGCCAAACCCGATTGCCTGATTGCCGCTGACATTGCCAACACTTTAAAAGCATTATATACCACCGAAGGCAATGCTGATATGGTAAAACGCTTTGAAGGATTTGACTGGAAGAGCGAAGAAGATGCCTTTAATGACGGTTTCAGAAAACCAGATGGTATTGATAGTCAAGGTGGTGGAACGGGTAGTCTGGTCACTTATGAACGCCTCCGGGCCATGGGCAACAATGGGGTTCAGTTACCTGTTAAAGAGTTTAAAGACGGTAAGTTGATCGGTACAGAAATGAATTATATGGATTATACGTTCAGTACCGATGACGGCAAGGCGCACTTCCTTCCTGCTCCCTGGACAGGCTTGCCTGAACCTGTTGAAAAACTACGGGGTAAACACAAGTTCTGGATTAATAATGGACGCGCCAACCATGTCTGGCAAACTGGGTATCATGATAAATATCATGCCTTTAGAACTGAGCGTTACCCCATGGCTCCCATCGACATGAATCCAGCTGATGCCAAGGAACTGGACATTGAATCGGGTGATATCGTTGAAGTGTATAACAACTATGGTTCAACTTCTGCCATGGCCTACCTTGAGCCAGACATGAAACCAGGACATACCTTTATGGTGTTTGGCTATTTTAAAGGTAATGTCGGAGAGGTGATCACGGACTGGACCGATCAGAATGTACTGCCTTATTACAAAGGCACATGGGCAGACATCCGTAAAGTTTCATCAATGTCTGGCTATAAAGAGACGGTTTCATTTAAACGTCGTCGCTATAGTTAGGCGACATTTATTATGACATAGGATGAAGTAGATCCCTTGTAAAAAAATGTGCATCGATATTGTTGTTTATGCGCATTTTTTACAAGGATGATTACGGTGCAGCCTCGTTGGCTGGGTAGACAAAACTTAACACACAAGACAGGGAAAAATATGAATTTTAATAAAGTTGCCATTCAAATATCACTGACGCTTTTCTGCTTAATACTGTTCCCCTTATCAGCAACAGCATTGGATGTTTCAGGCCCGCTTGTTGAGACTAACTGGCTGGAGTCGA